>JBKBUB010000236.1:0-2266 GCA_046290925.1 Thermodesulfovibrionales bacterium
TTCGTGTTTCCTGGTCTCTGAGTTTCTCTATCCTTTCTTGCCCTTCCCTGATGAGACTCTCGTAATTGTTTCTCTTATCATTTAATTCATTGATAAGTTTGTACAAATCTGCTCCATCTCCAAGCCTCGATCTTGCCTTTTCTACAATAGACTCAGGAAGCCCATATCTTGCAGCTATCTCGAAGGCGTGAGACTCCCCTGGTTCTCCAATCTTTAATCTGTAAAGGGGACTTAGAGTGACACAATCAAACTCCATAGAGGCATTAATCATCCCCTTTGATGAATAGACAAAACCTACTATATCAACGAGATGGGTGGTAGCAAAGACGATAGCACCCCTGTCCCTTAATTCCTCGAGTATGGCACAACCCAGAGCAGCACCCTGTGATGGCTCAGTCCCTGTTCCGAGCTCATCTATTATAACCATGTCCTCTGCTCCTGCCTTTGAGAAAATACCGGATATGCGCCTGACATGAGCGGAAAAGGTCGAGAGGTTATCAACAATGGATTGCTCATCTCCTATATCAACATAGATGTTCTTCACTAAGGGGATACTTGACGATTGATTAGCAGGTATCGGTATGCCTGATAGGGCCATTGCTGTGAGGAGCCCAACTGTCTTAACAGCTACGGTCTTGCCCCCTGCATTTGGCCCTGATATGACTACAACCCTTTCAGATGTACTGATCCCAATATTCAGGGGCACAACCTCTTCATCCTCTCTCGATACCAAAAGTATTGGATGCCTTGCATCACAGAGGCTGAGGTGGCCTGATTCATTTATATCTGGTATTTGGGCCTTAACCCTTTCAGAGAAGAGAACGATGCTGTTAAGGAGATCAATTGTTATCAGAATACTGAATTGTCTTTCGATCTCTTCTGACTCTACCCTGATAAGTCCACTAATCTCTCTAAGTATCCTTAATTCCTCAACCCTTTCTTCGGCGATAATATTCTCAAGCTCATTGGATAATCCCATTATCTCTACCGGCTCAATAAAGGCTGTATCTCCTGACCTTGATACATCATGCACAATACCTTTAACCTCTCCCTTTGAATCCATCCTGACAGGGATTACCCAGCGGCCCGACCTCATCGATATAAAATCATCCTGAAGAAAGGGTGCGATCCTTTTATCCGTAACAAGCTCTTCGAGCCTCTTCTTTATCCTTTTTTCAACGGACCTCTTCCTATTCCTGAGTTCAGCAAGGGTTGGCGATGCTGAATCAACGATATTACCATCATTATCAATGGACTTTTTTATCCTTGATCGGATTGATGGAAAGCCAGTGAGACCTTCTGAAAAGGGTTTCAGGTAAACAAGGTCCTTTCCGTTCAGAACCACTGATACCTCTTCAATAAGGCTCAGGACAGGCAACAATGAAAGAATCTCTTCAGGGTCAAGGGCAGCGCCCTCGGGCCTCACCTTCTCAAGTATCCCTGAAATGTCAAGAAAATCATAAAGACCTAAAGAAAAACCCTCATCCCTGAGTCTCATGATCTCCCTTATCTGTCCAAATCTCTCGATAATGGGATTAAGATCGCTGAAGGGAAATATATTTCTTATTAATGTCTTCGTTGCCTGGGAATGGCAGTATCCTGCTATCTCTTCGATTACCTTATAGAACTCAAGACTTTTAAGCGCTTCCCTCTCCATTGTTATCAAGACTTACTATACCCAAACGTTGCAAAAATTAGCCTGATATTTGGTTAATAGGTGAAGTAGTGAATAGGCTGAAGGCTGAAGGCTATCGCCTAAAGCCTAAAGCCTTAAGCCCATTTACCCATTCACCCATTCATTTGAGGCATGCCAGCCTCCCATTTATGCAATTTTAAGGTTTATTTATACTGGATCCAGCGGTATCCTGTACTTCCTCTCAGCCCTCTTCCTCGCCTTAGCCTTCTTTTTTCTTATCTTTGAGACCCCTGTCTTTTCGATGCCCATCTTTTCCTCTATCCTTTCTATGAGTTCCCTTCTTGCAAGGAATCGGTTTATGGACTGACTTCTATCCTTCATGCACTTTATCTCTATCCCTGATGGTAAATGCTTTAAATACACGCATGATGAAGACTTATTTACCTTCTGCCCTCCCTTACCCGAGGAACGGACAAATTTCTCAAGGATATCCTCCTCCCTGATATTCAGGCTCCTCATCTTCTCCTTAAGCCATCTGTTCTTTTCTGGACTTACGGCAAATTCTGGCATCTTTGCTCAGTTTACCCAAACGTTGCAAAAATTAGCCTGATATTGGGGGCTGGCATGGTG
>JBKBUB010000237.1:0-2261 GCA_046290925.1 Thermodesulfovibrionales bacterium
CTATGCAATTTGTTGATTATGTAAAGATCTATGTTAAGGCAGGCAATGGTGGCAGGGGCTGTGTTAGTTTCAGAAGAGAAAAGTATGTACCACGCGGAGGCCCTGATGGTGGGGATGGCGGAAGAGGAGGGCATGTAATAATAAGGGCTACCTCTCAGCTTAATACCCTTCTTGATCAGAAATATCATTATGAGTACAGGGCGGAGAGGGGTGAACATGGAAAAGGGAAAAAAATGCATGGCAGGGATGGGATGGACCTTGTAATACCCGTTCCGGTTGGTACAGTTGTAAAGGATGAAGATACAGGTGATATTCTTGCAGATCTTGACGAGGAGGGAAAAGAGGTCCTTGTGGCAAGAGGCGGAAGAGGGGGGCTTGGAAATGCCCACTTTGCTACACCTACAAAGCAGGCACCTCGTTATGCGCAGCCTGGAGAAGAGGGAGAGGAAAGGCACCTCATACTCGAACTGAAGCTCCTTGCAGATGTTGGATTGATAGGACTGCCAAATGCTGGTAAATCAACCCTGATATCGGTAATATCTTCAGCAAGGCCTAAGATTGCTGATTATCCCTTTACAACCATCGTGCCCAACTTAGGAGTTGTAAAGATAGAAGGCCTGAGGAGTTTTGTCGTTGCCGATATCCCGGGTCTCATAGAGGGTGCTCACAGGGGTGCTGGTCTTGGATTTCAGTTCCTGAGGCACGTAGAAAGGACAAATCTTCTATTACATCTCATCGATGTATCTGTTAATTCCACGGGCGACCCTGTTGAAAATTATGAAAAGATCAATAATGAACTCTATCAATACAGTGAGAACCTAACAAGAAAACCCCAGATCGTGGTGGCAACAAAGCTGGATATAGTAGATGTAAAGAAACTTGACAGATTAAAGGATTATTGCAAAAATTATGGCATTGAGCTTCATTCAATATCTGCTATAACAGGCAAAGGGGTTAAGGAATTGATAACATCTGTAGCAAAGAGGATAGGGTCTTGAAAAAGAGAATAGTAATAAAGATTGGCAGCAACATCCTTACCTCATCAGAAGGCGGGCTTGACCTTGAAAGGATCAAGGCTATCGTTAATGATATATCAGTCCTTCATGATGAGGGCTATGACCCTGTCATTGTTTCCTCAGGAGCGATAGCCGCAGGTATGAAAAATCTCGGCTTGAAGAGAAAACCTCGCGATATAATCCTCAAACAGGCTGCGGCAGCGGTTGGTCAGAGTAGTCTTATGTGGGCCTACGAGAAGTGCTTTGGTGCCCATGATAAAAAGGTTGCACAAATCCTTCTCACGAGAGAAGATCTCTCTGACAGAAAAAGGTACATAAACTCGAGAAATACATTGAATACGCTTATATCCTATAGGGTAATCCCTATAATAAATGAGAATGATACCGTTGCTACCGATGAGATAAGGTTTGGTGACAATGACCATCTTGCCTCACTTGTGTCATGCCTTATTGATGCGGAAAGATTTATAATCCTCTCTGACGTTGATGGTCTCTTCACGGATGACCCGAGAAAGAATCCCAATGCTCATCTGATAGGTCAGGTTAAAGATATTACCCCAGAGATTGAGGCCATGGCAGGGGGTGCTGTTACAGCCGTCGGCACAGGAGGAATGTATTCAAAGATACTTGCTGCTAAGAGGGCTGTAAGCAGTGGCATCACAGTTAACATTGTCAATGGTAGGAAAAAGGGTGTTCTAATCTCGATAATAAGGGGGGAAAGGGTTGGAACAGAGTTTATAGGTAAAAAGGTCAGGACTTCTCAGAAGAAGAGATGGATTGCCCATGGGATACGCCCCAGGGGCATCATCAGTCTTGACAGTGGTGCTGTCGAGGCAATTATGAGGCGGGGGAAGAGCCTTTTACCTTCAGGGATCACGGAGGTATCAGGTGAATTTGAGACAGGCGATGCTGTTTATTGCGTAGATCCTGACGGAAATCGGATAGCGAAGGGCCTTGTAAATTATTCCTCTGAGGAGATTGATAAAATTAAGGGAAGGAATACTAAAGAGATAGATACTATATTAGGCTATAAGTACTCTGACGAGGTTATTCACAGGGATAATCTTGTACTTCTCTAACTGTACCTTAATGTTGCATAAATTCGGAGGTTGACATGCCTCAAAATAGAGCAGTAGACAAGCAGGAAATTCAAGATACAAGATTCAAGATAATTATCATGTATCCTGTATCGTGTATCAAGGTGAATAGGTGAATGGGTGAATGGCAATCAGTTCATAGCTCTTG
>JBKBUB010000238.1:0-2256 GCA_046290925.1 Thermodesulfovibrionales bacterium
GTGTAAGGTGAGGTTTTTTCTTTTATTGAGCTTAACATGAATCATTATCTTTATATCGGTCTTCTCTGGGCCGAGGATAATAAATCCATTTTCTCTCAATAATACAGAAAAGGAGATACTGCTGTCGATAAGACTGCCGAGGGTGTTTGTGGCAATTCTTATTGGCGCAGCCCTCGGTGCATCAGGTGCAATACTACAGGGTTTACTGAGGAACCCTCTCGCTGATCCATATATATTAGGCATATCGAGTGGCGCCTCCCTGGCCTCAGCTATAGGACTCTTGCTCGGTTTACCGACTTTAGGGATATTTTCAATTCCTCTAACAGCCTTTATAGGTGCCTCTGTAGTAAGTATCATAGTTGGTTCCTTTGGCTGGAAAAAAGGTGGCCTCTGGCCTGAGAGATTGCTACTCGCTGGTGTCGGTCTCAGTTTTCTGTTTCATGCATGTCTGATTTTTCTCATGAGTATATCCACCGATGAGGGATTGAGGAGGGCCTTACTCTGGATATTTGGTGACCTGGCGATGGCAGACTGGTCTTTGATACCTTATGGTTTCTTACTCATAATAATAGGATTTTTGATCTCTCTCTTCAGGGCAAAGGCACTTAATGCCCTTATGCTTGGAGATGAATTTACCCATAGCCTCGGTTTTTCTGTTAATAAGGAGAGGTTTTTGTTTTTTCTATCAATAGTTCTCATGACATCTGCCTCTGTTTCCTTGGGAGGAACGATAGGTTTTGTAGGTCTTCTTGTGCCTCATATCGTTCGATTCTTATCAGGAGCGGACAGCAGGTATCTGATCCCTGTATCAGGTCTCTTTGGAGCTACATTTCTTTGTATAGCTGACCTCTTAGGAAGAACTTTATTCGAACCATCTGAGATACCATCTGGTGTGATTACAGCGATAATTGGCTCACCTTACTTCCTGTACCTTTTGAGGAGGAAAGATGTCATCCTATCATGACTATCCTATAATCGAATTTGATAAGGTTAGTTTTAGCTATTCAGGACAGGACGATCTGATTAAGGATATGGATATTGCTGTCTCAGGTGGGCAATTTATAGGACTTCTCGGGGCTAATGGTTCTGGTAAATCAACGATCCTGAAACTCCTGAGCGGCTTTCTCAGGCCATCATCAGGCGTGGTGAGACTCTGGGGTAAGAACCTTCACACCTATAGGAACAGGGACAGGGCGAAACTAATCTCTTACCTGCCACAGGTTCTCGACATGAACATTCCTTTCAAGGTGAAGGAACTCGTAAGTATGGGATTATACCCCTATGAGATAATGCCCCAATTAACAGTGGAAGAGGCCATTGATATGGTTGGCCTGAGGGATAAGGCAGAGGCGGGTTTGACAAGTCTTAGCGGTGGTGAAAGAAGGAGGGCCTTTATAGCGATGACATTATTACAGGGCGCAGGGATATTGCTTTTCGACGAACCTCTCGCTAATCTCGATATTAAGTATCAGGTTGAATTACTTTGCATGCTCAGAGAATTGAGGGATAAGAAGGGCATTACTATCATAATGGCCCTCCATGATATCAATATGGCCCTTAAGTTTGAAAGGGTAATCTTGATTAGGAATGGTAGGATTCTTCGTTCAGGCCCACCAGAGGCTACACTGACAGAAGAGGCTATTAGGGATGCCTTTGATTTAGATGTGGAGATAAAAACCCACGAGGGGCGAACATATATACACTATTGAGGAGGATAAGATGACGCAGATTGCGAATGCAAGAGAGGGAAGGATAACAGATGAGATGAGGAGTATCTCTAATGATGAATCGATAGCTCCTGAGTTGTTAAGGGATTATGTGGCTTCTGGGAAGGCTGTAATACTTTCTAACAATAGAAAGACCAGGGCAGTCGGCATTGGCAAGGGTCTCAGGACGAAGGTAAATGCCTCGATAGGCACATCTACAGAGATTATTGATATTGATATGGAAGTAGAGAAGGCAAAGGTTGCCGAGCGGTATGGTGCTGATACACTAATGGATCTAAGTGTAGGCGGAGATGTTGCTTCTATACGAAAGGCTATTATGGATCATATAAGCCTTCCTGTTGGGACCGTGCCGCTTTATGAGGCCTTTGCTCTTGCAATAGAACGATATGGGGCTGCAGTAAATATGCCTGTTGAGCTTCTCTGGGAAGTTATGGAAAGGCAGTGTGAAGAAGGCGTGGCATTTATGGCTATTCATTGCGGGATAAATAAAAAAACCATAGAGATGCTCAGGAGACAGCATTATCGTTAT
>JBKBUB010000239.1:0-2240 GCA_046290925.1 Thermodesulfovibrionales bacterium
CAGGAGCAACAACCTTTTTCTGAGCACAGCCAAATCCAACCAGTCCTAAGACCACCAATAATAACAGAACTCTCTTCATCTTGAAGAACCTCCTTTTATGATTAATTCGGCGCCCATCGTGGGCTTGATGCCCTTATACCTTTCGGCGTTATCCTTCTCTGTGCCTCTCCATTTGCCCTCATGATATAGATCGCCTTTCCACCATCCCTGTCTGATGTAAATACTATATACCTTCCATCGGGTGAGAAGCAAGGGTCTTCATTATTCCCTGAATCAGTCAACTGTGTCAGGTTCGAGCCGTCAGGATTTATTGTAAAGATCTGGTTCTTCCCTCCAACCCTTCCTGAAAATACGATCTTATCCCCCTTGGGTGACCAGGAGGGTGAGGTATTATAAGAACCCTGGAAGGTCAATCTCCTTATATTATAACCATCCCTGTCCATGACGAATAGTTGGGGAGTTCCATCCCTATTTGAGACAAAAACTATGCTCTTTCCATCAGGAGAGATAGCAGGCGAAACCTCTATGCCCCTCAATGATGTAAGCCTCTTAAGCCTTGTCTCTGCTACATTATACAAAAAAATATCAGGGTTGCCATCTTTTGTCGAGGACAGAAGGATCTCATTCCCAGATATTATATCTCCAGCCATATTCGTTCCCGAGGCAGAAAAGACCTTTTTCTCTAAGGCCCTCTTAAGATCGAGAAGATATATATTCCACTCCCTGTTCCGCTCCGCTGAATATAGAAGAAAGTCCCCGCCCCTTGACCACCGCGGCGTCAGTATAACAGAACCCTTAACACCAGAATCAAAACTCCTGTAACCGTCCCAGTCCATGATGTTAAGACTGTCATGGTCTTTGTGTCTTATAACATAGGCTATCCTCGTCCTGAATATGCCATCCTGTCCTGTGAACTGTTTATAGATGTCATTCGAGATAGAGTGGGCTAATGGCCTGAGGAGGTTAGAACCTGCCCTGTATTCCTTTCTGAATATCTCTTTTATCTCCGTGACATCATAAACCGATACCAAAACCGATAAGCCATTATCATTCCTCGAAATCCCTTTTACCGCAATCTCTGCACCGAGCGCAGACCAGTTCCTCTGATTAAAGGGCTGGGATGATTTTTCTATTATTGCCCTGCTGTCGAGGCAGTCAAAGAGACCTGAGAAGTCAAGGTCATACCTGATAATATCAGAAATCTCCTTTCCATAAGGCCCTTCAAAATCGGATATAGCTATAGGGAGTTTCTTTATTGCCGGTGAGGTTATATCGATATAGACCTTTGCCCAGGATAGAGCAGAAGAGCAGCAGAGCAGCAAAACAACAGAGCAGTAAAACAGTAAGGTAGTAAAACAGCAATTCTTGCGCCGTTGAATCACGGATAGAACCTCACGCCTATTTCCATTTCATAGGGAGGAGGTGTTAAGGGCGAGGCCTTTGTTATGGCTCTTATTGCTGACCTGTCAAAGAGGCTATTACCTGAAGATCTTTCAACACCCTTTATCTGGACAGAACCATCCTTCAGTATCTTTATTACTATTATTGCTTCGATGTCCTTACTACCCATATCGGGGTATATCCAGTGCTGCCATATCTCTGAGGTTATCCTTGAGTAATAGTCATCAGTTAATGAACTACCACCTTTTCCCCCGACTCCCTTTGCAACCCCCTTTTTGCCACCACCTCCTGCCTGAAGGGATATTATGTTCCTCAGACCCGCAATCTGTTCAACCCTTTTTTTAGCCTTAATTGCCTCGATCCTCTCTGATATTAATTCCTCGTCCTTTTTTGAGTTAGTTTTAGTAGCCTTTTCTCCCATCATAATGGACTTTGATTCTCGACCCTTGGTGTTGTCTTTTGAAAGGGCTTCTTTCTTTATATCTGAGGGCTGCTTGCTTTCGCTCCCAGTGCCTGGTGAAGTCGATGCAGATTCTGAACTCACGAGATTTACAACATAAGAAGAGGGCTGTATGTAGCTATTATCCTGTTTAAAAAAGAAAAAGGCAATAGATAAGAAAAAAAGATGAAGGATAAGCGAAAGAATTGTAAGGATAAGGAGCTTTTGCGAATTATCGATGTCCCCAGAAAATCGAAGGCTCCTTGAGTTACTATTCATTTTACCCTTATAGCAGGCTCCGTTACCATTCCTAATCTCTCAATGCCTGATTCCTTGATCTCCCCCATAACCTCAACGACAAGCCCATAGGAAACATCCTTATCAGCCTTTAGAAAGACAT
>JBKBUB010000023.1:0-11215 GCA_046290925.1 Thermodesulfovibrionales bacterium
CTCTGAGGCTCTCACTAAGTGGGTATCTCTGCAGATGCTTAGGCTTCCCCTCCCCTTCTCAGGTTTGGGGCTTGCATCACCACATCTGCGTCTGATTCCCTTTCTCTTTGCTGTTCCCTCAGCTCGTTCTTAGCCGACAAGGTATCGCAGAGAAAAAAGAACACATTAACAAGCCTTTATAGCTTGTTTAATGTCTTTTATCTTACTCTCAATTTTAGAATAACTCTTTTAAGCTATATAGTCAATGGATGAATATCGACAAATATTACAGAATAGAACTAATTATTAGCCTTTATTTTGATTTATCTGCCTATTTGTTATAAAATCTTATTTTTATAATTGATTGACCTCTTAGTTTCCTTTTGTTAGTATGTAGATGTGAAGATAGATATTGGTGATATTCCAGAAAAACCTGGTGTCTACATACTGAAAGACCATCGTGATAGGGTTATATATATAGGTAAGGCAAAAAACCTTAAAAACCGAATCAAGACATATTTTCAAAGAACTATTCCTGATCAGCGAAGAGAAAAACTATCGCAACTTATAAATGACATTAATTATATTATAACAAAAAACGAGATTGAAGCGCTTATACTCGAGGCCAACCTAATCAAGCAATTCAAACCTCGTTTCAATGTCCTTCTAAGAGATGATAAAAATTATCCTTACTTAAGACTTACTATATCTGAGGAATGGCCGAGGATAGAGGTTGCAAGAAGAATTGTTAAGAATGGCAGCCTATATTTTGGTCCTTATGTTCCTGCTCATAAGATGTGGGAGGCCCTATCCTTTATAAGAAGAAACTTTCCCATAAGGACTTGCAAGTATGATTTGTCCAGAAAGATAAGGCCCTGTATTCAGTATCAGATGGGAAGATGCATAGGACCTTGCAAGGGCAACATAAGTCATGAAGACTATATGAAGATTGTTGATGAAGTAAGACTCTTTTTAAAGGGGCAGAGGATGGAACTTCTTTCAGGGCTCGAGGCAAGAATGAAGCAAGCTGCCACTGAAATGAGATTTGAAGAAGCGGCCAGATTAAGAGACAAGATAAAGAGTCTCTCTACCCTGTGGGAATCGCAACGAGTAGTAGCCCCTGAAATAGGGGATGTGGATGTCATAGATTCTTATAAGGATGATGTAGATGCCTTATTCATAGTCTTTTTTATCAGAAATGGTATTGTTACCGGAGTGCGACATTTTTTTCTAAGGAGGGTCGGCAAGCTCCCAGAGGAAGAATTATTCCACTCATTTATTGAGATGTTTTATTCAAAGGAAATCATCCCACCCGATGAAATATTAGTTAGAGTATCCCCTGCTGACAAGGAAGCCCTCGAAAAATGGCTCTCAGCTAAAAAAGGTAGCGATGTGAAAATAGTTATCCCCTATGACAGGAAAGGCCTTGATCTCCTCAAGATGGCAACAGAGAATGCGTTACAGATCTTCGACACATTAAAAAAACGTAACACCATGGGTATCCTTCCTTCTATCGAGAAACTGCTGAATCTTCCGCGGATCCCCTCTACTATAGGGGCCTTTGATGTCTCCACCCTCAGTGGCAGCGAATCAGTCGGGGCCTTTGTTTACTGGGCTGATGGTAGATTTATAAAAGACCTTTACAGGAGATTGAGGATAAGAGAGGTTACAGGGGTCGATGATTATTCCATGATGAGGGAGATAGTAAAAAGGACATTATCAAATCTTGAAGACAAGGTGCCTGACCTTATTATCATCGACGGTGGTAAAGGACAGTTAGAGATAGCTAAGGGTGTAATTGAGAAGGAGGCCTTCCTGACAGGAGATGGAAAACCACCGATGGTGATAGCGATAGCAAAAGACCCTGACAGGGTCTTTACGCCAGATGGAAATATAATTGAACTGGGAGACAAGGGTACAGAGGCTCTTTTCCTCAAGAAGATAAGGGATGAGGTTCATAGATTTGCCATATCATACCATAGGAAGCTCAGGGATAAGAGGCTACTCGAGTCTCCCCTCGAGAGGATCAAAGGCATAGGCAAAAAAAGAAGACTTGAACTTTTAAGAGTTTTTGGTAGTATAGAAGGTATAAGGAACGCCTCTATTGAGGAGATAGCTAAATTGAAGGGATTCAATAAAAAGATCGCTCAAGAATTATTAACTGCCCTTAGGAGGTAAAAAGATGAAAATGAGGCATATTGTTTTCCTTTTTGTATTATTGGCCTTTTCCAATTTTGCAGAAGCTGCCTTTAATATATACCTTAAAAATGGCTCTATTATCTCAGGCATCAGTTCCTATGAAAGCAGAAATAATGAGGTTATCCTTTATATAGGAGGGGGTTCTATAGGAGTTAATAAAGAGGATATCCTGAAGATCCAGGAAACAGGAGGACCTGAAAGGGATATAAGAATAAAGGAGGGCGAAAAGGAAGAGGTCGTTCCCTTATCACCCACCCCTCCTGAGGAGGACACAGGGTTAAGGATAAAGAGGCTTCAGGATGAACTGGATTCGATAACAACTGAGATAAGAAAACTGGAGGCAGAAGAAGGAAGGCTGGTCTCAGAGATCAATGAAAAAAGGGGAAGGAGATTCAAGTATAATATCTACCAGTTGAAACAACTCGAGAAGGAGATAGAACCTTTGCAGCAGGAACTCTTCAGCGTCCAGCAGAAGAAGAATGAACTGTTAGAGAGAAGGTCTTCCATTGAGGGCGAGTTGAGGGTGCTACAGAGATGAGGGAGCACCTGGAAGGCTATCTTAAGGAGAGGTTTGGCGAATCTATTCGACTCCACGACTTCAGGCGACTGGGAGCCGGTGTTCATGGAACCGGGTTTCTCGTTGAGATTGAAACAGAGAAAGGGGTTATACCCTATGTTTTGAAAGACCTCGCACCTGAAGGCCTCGGTCATGACTACCCCTCAGACAGGGCAGGGGTATTCCTCCTTGCCTTTGATGAATATGGAAAACTGCCCAACCATATTAAGGCTATAGATGTTTTAACGAAGAAAGCTGATGGAACATTTAAATCTATAAGTGGCGGAACCGAGTATTTTCTTCTGATGGAGAAGGCTGAAGGGATAAGTTATTTCAGCGATCTCGATGATATGGCAAGACTGGAGTCCCTTCGGGAAGTCGACAGGGTCAGGATAGAGGCCCTTTCAAGCTATCTTGTCAACATCCACTCTATTAAGAAGAAATCAAGATCCCTATACTGGCGTAAGATAAGGGATACAATCGGTCATGGAGAGTGCCTGATGGGTGTCTTCGATACCTACCCAGATGGCACACTTTCGTATAAAGAGATGGCCACAATAGAGAAAAAGACAATTGATTGGAGGGCAAGGCTTAAATCAAAGGAATACAGGCTTTCACAGATACACGGAGATTTTCACCCTGGCAATATATGGTTTAAAAACGAATCTGAATTTATCCTCCTCGACAGGAGCCGAGGCCCATGGGGAGAACCTGCTGATGACATTACAGCCCTTACAATAAATTACATCTTCTTCTCAATCAAATACCATGGCTTTGTCACAGGTGCATACATGAAGGCTCTCAACTTGTTCTTTGAAAGCTATGTTAATAGGTCAGGCGACTCCGAGATCTTTTCGGTCCTTCAACCTTTTTATGCCTTCAGGGGTGCTGTCGTTGCAAACCCTGTTTTTTATCCTGAACTGAATACTGACCAGAGAAAAAAGCTTTTCAGGTTTATGGAAAATGTCCTCGACTCCCCCACCTTTGACCCCTCAAAGGTGAATGAGTATATCTCCTGAATGGTGCGAGAGAGGGGAGTTGAACCCCTACGGATTTCTCCACTGGATCCTAAGTCCAGCGCGTCTGCCAGTTCCGCCACTCTCGCTTAATTGATTTTAAAGGATTTTCTTGCTTTCGGTCAAACAGGTGCATAGGCTTTTCCTGTCATTTTGAAAGTAACACCATGGCGATTATGGCAAGAAATATCCCGATGGTCTGTTTGATTGTGATATGCTCCTTTAAGATTATACAAGAGAGGACTAAGGTGACAAGCGGGTATAGGGCAGTTAAGGTCACCACGATCGATGCCTTGCCTTCCCTCATTGCAAAGTAAAAGAATACAACACCAGCACCACCTGATATCCCCGCCAACAGGCTATACATTATGCCTACTGCCTGTGCCTCGAGTTTGAAACCAAGAACAAGCACGGCGAAGATGGTCACAAGTAAGGCACCAATACTTCCATAGAGATAGACGCTCGAAGGACTCATGTAGGCATTCGCTATCTTTGAAAAGAATCCCCATATTCCCCAGAGGAGAAAGGCAATAAAAGAAAAGACAAACCACTCTGCCTTAAATATTACCACCGTACGTAATGTCCTTGAGGGCCTTGAGAAAGAGGGAGTTTTCCCTTTCGGTACCTACCGTAACCCTCAGGCATCCCCTTACCTGGCTATCAAGATTCCTTATGAGGATACCCTTCTTAAGGAGTGACCTGTAGACCTTTTCAGGACTCCTTACCCTGAAGAGGATAAAGTTGGCCTCCGATGGAAAGGCTTCTATACCTTTGATCCCCGATAGGGCTGAAAAAAGCCTTTCCCTTTCTGAGACTATCTTCTTTATTGCTCCATCGATCAAACCTTTTTCCTTTAATATCCTGATGGCAACCGCCTGAGAATAGGAATTCACATTAAAGGGTAAACGCACTTTATTTATCTCACTGATAATTTCTTGCCTTCCGATGAGAAAACCCACCCTCAGGGAAGCAAGGCCTATCTTGCTTAGGGTCCGCATAATGAGGAGATTTTGATAATCCCTGAAAAGGGGAAGGAATCCCTTTCTGCTCGCGAAGGGCTGATAGGCCTCATCGACAACGACAACAGCTCCGGAGGTCTCGATTATCCTCAATATAGCCTCGGAGGAAAAGCAGTTTCCCGTAGGGTTGTTTGGAGAACTGAGAAATATAAGGTGAGGTCTCTCCCTTTTTATTTTCTGTAACATATGTTTAATATCTATATCGAACTCAGGTGCAAGCGGAATCTCTATTGTCTTTTCACCAAGGGCCTTCGATATAATCCCATACATTGAAAAAGTAGGAACAGGATAGAGGACAGGGCCTCCAAAGGTTGTTACTATGTAATGAATTAATTCATCAGAGCCATTTCCGTGTAGTATATTGTCTGATGAAATTCCCCATCTCTTTGCCACTACCTTTCTCAATTCCTTAGCCTCAGGGTCAGGGTATCTGTTTGTTTTAATATCCTTCAGGTTTTTTATATGATCCTCAAATCCGTAAGGGCTTTCGTTGGCATCGAGCTTCACTGAGCAGGGAATCTCCTTTACCTCATAGGGCCTAAGTGCCCTGATAGAAGGTTTAATCAGTTTGTTTATATCTTTCACTTCTTCCCCATCCTTATCTTAATCGTGTTGCCATGGGCTGTGAGCCCCTCTATCTGTGCAATATCCATTACTGTACTGGCAAGCTCTTTGAACCCCTCCTTTGAGAACTTGAGCAGGCTCATCCTCTTAACAAAGTCATAGACTCCGAGGGGAGAGAAAAATCTTGCAGTGCCGCCTGTTGGTAATGTATGGTTAGGTCCAGCTACATAATCACCGAGTGGTTCAGGTGTCCATTTACCAAGGAATATAGCCCCTGCATTCTTTATCATAGGTAGGAGCTTTTCAGGCTCTTCTGTCATAACCTCTAAGTGTTCAGGGGCTATCTCATTAGCTAATTCTACGGCATCTTTGATCTTTCCTGTGATTATGATGGCACTATAATCCCTGAGCGACCTCTCTGCTATTTCCTTTCTTTCAAGCCTCTTAAGCTGCACAGCCAAACTCTTCTTTACATCTTTTGCCAGTGCAGCAGAATCCGTGACCAGGATTGACGAGGCCAGTTCATCGTGCTCTGCCTGGCTCAGGAGGTCTGAGGCTATAAAATCAGGATTTGCAGACTTATCAGCAATTATCAGTATCTCACTCGGTCCAGCTATCATATCAATATCCACCTCGCCGAAGACGAGTCTCTTTGCTGTTGCAACATAGATATTGCCAGGACCGACGATCTTATCAACCTTCCTTATCGTCTCTGTTCCATAGGCCATGGCTCCTATTGCCTGGGCGCCTCCTATCCTGTAAACCTCCTTGATACCGAGTTTATCTATCATAGCCATCACATAGGGGTTGACCTCATTTCGAGGTGTTGGTACACAGAGGACGATCTCCTTTACACCTGCCACCTGGGCAGGGATTACATTCATAAGGACTGTTGAGGGATAAGATGCCTTCCCGCCAGGGACATAAACACCTACCCTTTCAAGGGGCCTGACGATCTGACCCAAAACTGTATCATTTTGGGAAAATGACCAGGACTCCTCCCTCTGCATCTCGTGAAAAGACCTTATCCTTTTTTCAGCAAGGTCAAGTGCCTCAAGGACAGAACGGTCAGCCCTTGAGGCATATCTTCTTATCTCCGAGGGCCTTATCCTTAGTTCTTGAAGTTTGAGAGAATCGAATCTCTCGGTGTATTTTATAACCGCTTTGTCGCCATTAGCCCTGATCTCAAGGAGTATCTTCTTTACAATTTCCTCAACCTTTAGGGTATTCCCCGTAGCCCTCTTCCTGAGAACAGAGATGAATTCCTTTGTATCAGCCTTTTTCTTCAGAATCTTCATTGCAATGATTGTAATACTTCGGGGCTCAAGATTCAAGCCCTTTTTCTATTAATTCCTTGACACGTTGGGTTAATGAGGACAGATCCAACCTGCCTTGAATCAGTCCTGCTATCTCCTCTATTATTGACCTTGCCCTCTCGTATCCCTTGATCCTTGTCTCTTTGAGGATATCCCAGTCACCGGAGTCAATGAAAATCTGAAAGGAGTTCATCATCTCTGGTAAAAGGGTCTTTCTTATACCATCAAGGAATAAGAGATAGAAAAGGAGGAGCCTTTCATCTTGCCTCTTTATTATTAAGTTCAAAGGGCCATAATCAGATGTGTCGGCAAGGAGGTCCTTTATCCCTCTTAGGTGTAACTCCAGCCATCTGTCACTGCCAGTAACATCCTGCCATTGAATGCCATATCTATCCTCTACAGCCTCACCAATCTCATGGTAGATAAAGATATCAGAGATATCCTCTGATATATCTTTAATCTTTTCATAAAGGGTTAACTTTTCAGGGGAGTCCTTCTCTATCCCATACAGAGAGAAAGCCCTATCGAGAAGACCTTTGAACCTCCTCGATCTCATCTCCTCGACCTTCTCGTAGAGTATTAGCTCCAGAGGCTCCTTCCTCATAAAGATGCATATGCCCTGAAGCATTGCTATTGATGTTGATAGGTCTCTGCATAGTTCTTTCTCAGCATAATAGACATTGTAATCATAAAACTGCTTTTTCTCCTTGAGTCGAGCCAGGAAGAAGGCAGGTTTTCCAAAGGTGCTGTAGCCCCCTCCGTAAACGAGACCCCTTTCATTAAGTATCCTGTTAATGGCCTCAATCTCAAAGGGACCCAATCTCTTTCCATTAATATCAATTGGTTGAAAATCCTGATCCTCCAGATCCCTCCACAATCTCTCCCTTTCCCCAATCCAGGAGGAAATATCTTCAGAGGGTATCTTTTCCCAGGGCATTAAACCCTTTTCATGCCTGTATAATCCCCTCATCCTGAGGAGCAGGCCGCATATCGAATAATATCCCCAAAACTTCGAATCAGAGACATTACAATTATATTTAACCTGTTCAATCAGTCTATCTAAATCCATAACTCATTTTACCACACGCCTTCTCATAAGCCTGAATGAATAAGGTGCTATGAGGGCAGCCACAATAAATAACCAGGCTATATCCTTAACCACGATTGAAGGATCTCCTGCAGCAAGGGCCCTGCAAATATTGACAAGGTGATAGAGGGGTGTAAAAAAGGCAATCTTTGATATTAGCTCAGGTAAGCCATCAAGAGGAAAAAAGATGCCAGAGAAGAGGAACATTGGTGTCATAAAGAGTGTATAAAAGTAGTTAAAAGACTCTATACCTGGAACAATAGCAACACATATTAATGAGACCTCAGCAAAGATCAAACCGCTTATAAAGAGCAGAGGGATAGAAAGCAATATCATTGCCGAATCTATGAGACCAAAGATGAAAAGGACAAGAATTATGATACTTCCATAAAGGACGCTCTTTGTAGCACCCCATATCATCTCTCCTGCCAAAAGGTCGTCTATATTAATAGGCGTTGCCAATATGGCATCAAAGGTCTTCTGATATACCATCCTCACATAGGTGCCGTAGGTGCATTCATAGGTTGCAGCAAACATCGAGGAAGAGGCGATTATACCTGGGGCTATAAAGTTTATGTAGGGCATTCCCTTTATCTCCTTCACAAAGGCACCGAGCCCGAGGCCGAGAGCGGCAAGATAGAGGACAGGTTCAACAAAATTAAGGGCAAGGCTCGATTTATAAAGCTTTGTGTAGACCGTGAGATGCCTCTGCCATACCCTCATTGCCCTTTTAAGACTCAAGGGGCCTCCCTGTCAGCTTGAGATAGACCCCCTCAAGGCTTCCTCCGTGCATCTCCATCAACCTTACTGGAGAATCTACTGCAACGATCCTGCCTGAATCCATTATAGCTACCTTGTCACAGAGTCTCTGGGCCTCCTCCATGTAATGGGTCGTTAGAATCAGGGTAGTGCCAGTTGACTTAAGATATTCGAGTTTTTCCCATACAGAGTGCCTCGAATGGGGGTCAAGTCCAACTGTAGGTTCATCGAGTATAAAAAGGGAAGGGTCATTTATCATAGCCCTTGCAAGGAGGAGCCTCCTCTTCATCCCTCCTGAGAGGTCTGTTATCTTGACATCCCTCTTCCCGGTCATCTCAACAAATTCGAGGAGTTCCTCTGCCTTTACCTTGGAAATCCTTTTGGGAATATCAAAGTAACGAGCATATACTATAAGATTCTCTATTACCGAGAGGTCTGGGTCAAGGTTATCCTCCTGGGGCATAACGCCTATCCTCATCTTTATCTCGCTCTTTCTGTCAATTATATCCATGCCAAAGACCCTTAGACTTCCAGAAGTTGGTGGCATATAGCAGTGTATCATCTTCATTACAGTAGTCTTTCCAGCACCATTGGGCCCCAGAAATCCAAAGCATTCACCCTCCAATATCTCAAAGGTAACGCTATCAACGGCCCTCAAATTACCATAATCCTTTGTTAATCCCTTTGCCTCTACAATAACCATCTATAAATCCTTTAAGGTTCTGTTTTCTATGTCAATAACCGTCCTGCCTATTATAAGAGATGATACATCATTTGCATCCCTTAAAGGCGTCAGCACCTTTATATCCTTCTCTGTTAGCCCTTTAATCACACCTATAGCAATATCCTGGTTTGACCTGTTTCTCAGGGAGATAATCCTGTTCATGAATTCCCTTTTAAACCTTAAGGGAGTTCGGGTATATCTTATCCCTATCCTGTCTTTATCAAGACTGATTTCTTCAGCCCCTTTTAGGTAATTCATCATTCTTTCATACCTATATTCAGCCCTTTTCGGCTGCGTTTTTATTCTTATACCTGGGGGGACAGGGACCTTTACTATCTCGGGCCTTCTGTTGAACCTGAGGGGATCAAGGATATGGGAGAGTTCATTTGATAATTCAACAGCAAGGATTATATCAGGCCTGAGGATATCGATCTTGTGATGTTTAAGGACACGTCCTGCTGGCTCCGATATGAGGCCTGTTGTATCTATTATGACTTTTTCTGCTGAATTCAATGCCCTCTCTGCCATCAAGCTCGCTCCTGTAAGGGCAGGAAGAAGGCTTCCAAGGGGTGTAACAGTCCCTGCAAAATAGAAATCCCTTACTTTTAATTCTGTCCAATACTCAACATCAGGCCCCATCATCGCCCATCCTATCGTTGTTGGAGGCCCAATCCTTGACTGTCCCATATCGAGGTCAACTATGGCGGTTGCAAAATGCCCTCTCAGGAACTTTGCGACTGACCATACGAGGGTCGTCTTGCCCGAATCAGAGGCACCTATCACCATTATCACCCCCTTTTGAGGATCGGTAATCTTTTCTATCTCTGGGAAATCAGTCATCTCGAAGATTTAACCAAACGTTGCAAAAATTAGCCTAATTTGGTGAATAGGTGAAGTGGTGAATAGGCTCACATTGGTGCGACAGTCGCACGGTCGCACGATTGCTTCACCCATTTATTTGATCCCCGCACCCATCCCAGATAGAACGCAAGGAGGAGAGGCACGCCCTTACTCTCTGGGATGGGTGCGGGGCAGCCTCCGAATTTATGCAACATTAAGGTTAATACTTATCAAGGTCAATTAGAGAATGGTATTTTTGATGTCCTTCAGCAGGTTATCCCTCGTAGTTTCGAAGACTTTGACGAGTTCCTGAGCCAATGATAAGGCGTTTCTTGCATATACTTCGTCAACCTTTATAAGGTCATCATAATCAGAGGTAAGCCTCAGATCCAGCAAGTTTTTAAACTTCATTATCGTGCCTTCTGGTATTAACTTTTTTCTTTCGAACTCAAGGGCAAGCATTGTCTTAACTCCATCATGTTTTATAGGGTCGATCCCCTTTAGTATTAAAACGGACTTTGCAGCATATAAGGCTGCATAAAAACTCCTATTCGTTGCAACTCTGTACATCCCAGCATTTAGAGATTGCTCCGCATCGTTCAAGGCCTCGATAGCCTTTTCGAATCTATTATCAGAAATAATTATCTTTTGTTCTAATGTAAGCGACATTCTTACTTATCCCTTATGTTCATAGAATACTTTTCCATCCCTTCTAATATTATTTAGAAAGGGTGTATTCAACATTTCATGCCTTTTATAAAGCTCATTATCCATCACAATCAGAGAGTAAGGGGAGAAGGGATCATCATAAAATATCTTCCTAATTTCATTTTCGATGCTGAGGTCTCTCTTGTTAATGACTACAAGTACATCGAGGTCAGAGTCCCATTCAAAGTCTCCCCTAACCCTCGAACCAAAGGCTACGACATAAAGTAGGTTCTCACCCAGGAAGTCCCTTAGTTTTTTGACCTTATCTCTTAACTCTAACTCCTCTGTTATAAACATTAAAGAATTATACCATAACATCCTATGGCGAGATAGCCAGACGTGTTAGATAACCCACCAGTTGCATAAATTCAGAGGCTGGCATGCCTCAAAAACTTTTATAATGCGATTTGATATTAAATGTGATTGCTTAATCAAGACCTCACCTGTG
>JBKBUB010000240.1:0-2237 GCA_046290925.1 Thermodesulfovibrionales bacterium
TTATTGAACTTTCAGATAAAAAATAGATTATGCTGAGGAGGAAGGACAGATGATTATCCATTTTTCTAAAGATGGTGAACCTGTTCTTCTTGAAATACTCGATGCAAAGGATTTTATTCTCAATTCACTCTCCAGTCTTGTAAAAGAAAAGGAAGTAGCAATACCATAAATGAATTAGAAACGGCTGGCAATATGAGATACAAACTATGAGATATGAACTTGGGTTAAAGGCATGGATAGGTTTTTTCTGTCTGCTAATAATCTTGCCCTATCCTTCCCATGCCCTGGATAAGGCTACGGTGAAGGACATTCGGTACTGGTCATCTCCTGCCCAGACAAGGGTTGTTGTAGACCTTTCGAGACCTGTAGATTATAAGGCAAACCGCCCTTCGAATCCTGACAGGCTCTATTTTGATCTTTCTGGTGCTTTAATCCCTTCGGAGATAAAAAAGAACCTTCCTGTTGAAGATGGCATACTCAGATCGATCAGAGCAGGCCAGTTCAATAATGATACCGTCAGGGTAGTCCTCGACCTCGACAGGATAGAAAGTTATAATGTTTTTTTCTTTGATGACCCGGCAAGGCTCATAATTGATATAAATGCAAAAAGGTTAGATGTTATTATTACAAAGAGAATTATTGTAATTGATCCAGGCCATGGAGGTCATGACCCTGGAGCAATTGGTCCCACAGGTCTTAAGGAAAAGGATGTCGTCCTCGACATAGCCCTGAAGTTGAGAAACATACTTTCCAGCGATCCAGCCCTTGAGGTTCATATGACAAGGGACAGGGATATATTCATACCCCTCGAGGAAAGGACAGCAATAGCGAGGAAAAAAGAGGCAGACCTCTTTCTATCAATCCACGCCAATGCAAGTCCAAATAGGGCAGCCCGAGGAGTTGAGACATATCTCCTTAACTGGACTAATGATGAAGAGGCCATAAGGGTAGCGGCAAGGGAAAATTATATATCCATGAAGAGAATGAAGGAAAAGATGGCGGCATACAGGAATGATGTTGAAAGGATACTCAATGACCTGAGCAGGGATTATAAGCGTGACGAATCCCTAAAACTTGCCCACCTTGTTCAGAACTCGATAACATCTGATATTGGAAAGGAACATAAAAGGAAGATAAACCTCGGAGTAAAACAGGCACTTTTTTATGTCCTTGTCGGTGCATCAATGCCCTCGATCCTCGCTGAGGTCTCTTTTATCAGTAACCCTGAGGAGGAGAGATTGCTTTCCAGAGAAGATTATCGGTTTATTATCGCAAATTCTATAGCCCGTGGCATAAGGACATATCTCAATTCACAGCCACCTGTTCAGAGGGTAGCAGGCAAGGGATCTAAACGGACAAACCCTCTGAACTTTTAGCCTTAATGGCAAACCTCGATATCCTCATAAGAAATGCTACCATCTTTGATGGTTCGGGCAATAAGCCCTTTCAGGGAAGCATAGGCATCTCAAAAGACAGGATAGCCTTCGTATCTCCCGATCCTGAAGAGTCTGTTCCATCTGAGGATGTTATAGATGCAAAAGGGCTCATTATAGCTCCTGGATTCATCGATACCCATTCACATTCTGAATTTACACTCCTTGCTGACAACAGGGCTGAAGGGAAAATACTTCAGGGTGTAACGACAGAGATAAATGGCAACTGTGGCTTATCAGCAGCCCCTCTTTTCGGTGATGCCGCAGTCCAGAGGGAGTCAGACCTCAAAGAACTGGGAATAGAAGAGAGATGGTCAACCCTTAGAGAACATTTTGCAATCCTCGAAGGAAAAGGATTAGCACTTAATTACTCAACCCTTGTTGGTCATGGAAATCTCAGGGCCTCTGTCATGGGTTATAGTGACAGAAAACCAAATAGGGATGACATTGAAAAAATGCTCATCCTTCTTGATGAATCAATAAGAGATGGAGCCATAGGGCTTTCAACAGGGTTGATATATCCGCCCGGGGTATTCTCAGAAAGGGATGAGATTATTGAACTTTGTAAAAGTATAAAAAACCTTATTTACACAACCCACATGAGAAGCGAAGGCGACAGGCTTGAAGAGGCTATAGAGGAGGCCATAGATATAGGCAGGAGATCAGGTATCCCCATACATATATCACATATCAAGACAAGCGGCAGGAGAAACTGGCATAAGATTGATAATGTTATCGCCTTGCTCGAAAAGGCAGGGGATGAAGGGATAAGGATAACAGCAGACAGGTATCCCTATGTTGCCG
>JBKBUB010000241.1:0-2220 GCA_046290925.1 Thermodesulfovibrionales bacterium
TAGTGTAATAGTGCGATAGTGCGATAGTATATTTATGGAAATTTAAATATTCCTACAGACTGTCGCACTGTAGCACAGTCGCACTGTCGCTCTGTCGCACTAAATATCGGGCTAATTTTTGCAATGTTTGGTTTATCTACCTGGCCAGGGGATGGGTCTTATCATAGACCTCCATAAGGTGAGTAACATCGAGGTGGGTATATTTCTGTGTAGTTGAAAGGGAAGAGTGGCCAAGCAATTCCTGTATAGTTCTCAGGTCAGCACCTGCCTGGAGAAGATGGGTTGCAAAGGTATGCCTGAGTGTGTGAGGCCCGATACGACCGTCAATCAATACCATACGAGCGTATTTGACAACTATACGCCTGATGCTCCTTTCAGTTAGCCTTGAACCATTTCTATTAAGAAAAAGTGCCTTCTCCCTTTTTTTCAAAAGCATTCTTTCAACGAGATATGACCTTATCGCCTCTATCGCCTTTGACCCTACAGGCACTATCCTCTCTTTTCTTCCCTTTCCTTTTACCTTAACAAGCCCCTCTCTCAGGTCTATATCACCCATGTCGAGACCGCTAAGTTCGCTGACTCTTATGCCACTTGAATAGAGAAGCTCAAGAATGGCCTTATCCCTCGCAACCATAAATCCTATGCCTTCAGGCTTTTCGATGAGACTGAAGACATCATCAACAGTCAAAAACTTTGGAAGCATCTTTGGCCTCTTAGGTGTACTAACGACCTTTGCTGGATTGCTCTTTATATAACCTTCCCTGTGAAGAAAACGAAAAAAAGACCTCACAGCAGCAAGCCTCCTGCCTGCCGATGTTTTATTAAGGCCCGAATTAATCTGTTCCGCTATAAATCCCCTTACATCGATAGGTTCTATTTTTTCGGGTTGAGATTCAACAAATTCTGAAAATATCTCGAGGTCCTTTTTATAGGCCCTCAGTGTATGAAGGGAAAATCCTCTTTCTATCTCTAAATATTTGATAAATTTGTCTATATATTCCTTCATCCTTGTAGTTGTATGCACATTCAAACTACCCAACCAACTTCAGATAATCCTCCCATCTTTTAATAGCCCTTTCCACAATTATAGCCTTCTTCTGTTCTTTTTTAATACCCTTTTTATCAATGGGAGGGAAAAGTCCAAAATTTATATTGCTTGGCTGAAAATTTCTTGAAGGTGTAGTTATATGCCTGACTAAAGCACCATGGGCTGTATCATAAGGGATCTCTATAACACATTCCCCTCTTATTCTTCTTGCTGCATTAATTCCAGCAACAAGACCCATGGCTGTTGATTCCATATAACCCTCGACCCCTGTGATCTGTCCAGCCATGTATATATCCTCCCTAACCTTCAGTGTTAGATCAGCATTAAGCAGCAATGGCGAGTTTATGAAAGTATTTCTGTGGATGCTTCCGTATCGCAGGAATTCTGCATTTTCAAGTCCTGGTATCATCCTAAAGACCCTTCTCTGTTCAGGCCATTTAAGCCTGGTCTGAAAGCCGACCATATTGTAAGATGTCTTTTCTATATTCTCTGGCCTCAGTTGAACAACTGCGTAAGGTTCCATGCCATTTCTCGGATCAGGAAGACCGACAGGCTTCATGGGACCAAAACGTGGGGTGTTCCTGCCCCTAAGGGCCATAACCTCAATGGGCATGCATCCTTCAAAGACCCTCTCATCCTCGAAGTCCCTGACCGCCACCCTGTCAGCCTCTATTAGAGCATCTATAAATGCATGATATTCTTCTTCGTTCATAGGGCAATTGATATAGTCGTCTCCTCCTCTGCCGTAGCGAGATGCAAAATATACCTTTTCATAGTCAATGCTTTCGGCATCGATTATTGGAGAGATAGCATCATAGAAATAGAGGTATTTATCCCCTGTTAGTCTTGCAAGAGCAGATGCCATTGACGGAGAGGTAAGGGGCCCTGTTGCAATAATCGCCACTGATGGCGGTAAATCCTTAACCTCTTCCCTTACGACCTTTATATGGGGATGTTTTATAATCCTCTCTGTAATGAACTCAGCAAAGAGTTTTCTGTCAACGGCGAAGGCCTTTCCGGCAGGTACCTTAGATGCTTCCGCTGCCTCCATTATGAGAGAGCCTGCCTTTCTTAATTCCTCTTTAAGAAGGCCTGATGCATTCATTATATCCAAAGAACCGAGGGAATTCGAGCAAACCAGTTCTCCAAACAGATTGGTTCGGTGTGCCTCG
>JBKBUB010000242.1:0-2160 GCA_046290925.1 Thermodesulfovibrionales bacterium
TTGATACCAGAATTGAAGAAGGTCAATCCCTCCCTTACAGAGACTGTTACCAGGATGATGGGTATCCTCAGGGAGGAGGAAGGTTATTTTGATTTACTCGTGACAAAGGCCCTCATGAGGATGATAACGAGGAAGAGAGAAGGTTATATTGAGTTATTCCTATCACCCATGGAAACCTTAGACAGGGTATTGCTCAGAAGGGTTTTAAGGAGGGCTATTGATGAGATAAGGGGACTGAAACGGATAAGTTTTATTCATATAGAGGATATGCTCGAATTAATTAAAAAGGGAAAGGCAGGGGACAGGCTTTATCTCCCCGAAGACCTCAGGGTAATCAAGGGGTATTCAACGCTGATAATAACAACAGAGCCTCCAGTCAAGATAGAGAGGTATTCCTTGACAGTGCCTGGAGAGACCATGATTAAAGAGAAAGGATTCAGGATAAAGGCTGAGGTATTAGAAGAGGTAGAAGAACTGGGTAATGGCAAGGATACTATAGTGTTAGATGCTGACAAGACAGGAAAAGACCTTCATATAAGGCCGAGAGAAAGTGGGGACTTCTTCTATCCGCTCGGTTTTGGAAGAAGAAAGAAGCTACAGGACTTTTTTGTTGATGAGAAGATACCAAGGGATGAAAGGGATACAATCCCTTTAGTCCTTTCAGGAAATGATATAATATGGGTTGTTGGCTTTAGGGGTGATGAGAGGTTTAAGGTCACGAAAGATACAAAGAGTTTTTTGAGGCTTAAAGTATTAGGAGGAACTTGAAATGGTAAGGGTTCGTTTTGCGCCGTCTCCAACAGGTTATCTCCACATAGGTGGAGCAAGGACAGCCCTATTTAACTGGCTCTTTGCAAGACATAACAAGGGTAAGTTCATACTTCGTATCGAAGATACCGATAGGAGTCGTTCTACAGAGGAGTACATAGAGGCTATCATTGAAGGGATGGAATGGCTCAAGCTCGACTGGGATGAGGGGCCTTACAGACAGACCGACAGGTTCGATATTTACAGGAGTTATGTGGAAAGATTGCTTACCGAAGGTAAGGCCTATCGCTGTTATTGCACACCGGAGGAACTCGAGGAGAGGAGGCAGAAGGCCCTGGCTGAGGTAAGGTCTCCTAAATACGACGGAAGGTGCAAGGATATTAAGGAGCCGATACCTGGTAAACCCTTTGCTGTGAGATTCATGATGCCCCAGGAGGGACAGGTCGTTATAAAGGACATGATTAAGGGAGATGTGGTTTTTGAAAACAGTCAACTTGATGACCTAATAATAATGAGGTCTGATGGTACACCGACCTATAACTTTGTTGTAGTTGTTGATGATGTTGAGATGGGGATAACCCATGTCATTAGGGGAGATGACCACCTCAATAATACGCCAAAGCAGATTCATATATACAGGGCACTTGGATATGAGATACCCGAGTTTGCCCATCTTCCAATGATATTAGGTGCTGATAAGACGAGACTCAGTAAGAGACATGGTGCAACATCTGTTCTTGCTTACAGGGATATGGGTTATCTTCCAGATGCCCTCGTTAATTACCTTGTCCGTCTTGGCTGGTCTTATGGTGACCAAGAGATTTTCACAAGACAGGAACTGATCGATTACTTTACCTTCGAAAATGTGGGGAAGTCCTCTGCAATATTTAATCCTGAGAAATTACTCTGGTTGAATGCCCAGTACATTATGAGGACGGATGAGGATGAACTGGCAGGGCTTGTGATGCCTTTCTTAATTAAGGAGGGTATAATCGCCGAGGGAACAGAAATAGATATCCAATGGCTTTCGAGGGCGATAAGAACGCTCAAGGAAAGGGCAAAGACCCTCGTTGAACTCTCTAAGATGCTCAGGTATTACATAGCAGAAGAGGTTGAATATGAGGAAAAGGCCAGGCAGAAATTCCTTAATCCCTCAATCCTCGATTACCTTGTCCTGATAAGGGATTCTCTTGATGCTTTAACTGAATTTACTGCCCATGAGATAGAGAAGGTCTTCAGGGAATTTATCGAGAAACATAATATTAAGCTCGGACAGATTGCCCAGCCTGTGAGGGTTGCCATGACTGGTGGGACAGAGAGTCCTGGCATATTCGAGGTTCTCGAGGTTGTGGGAAAAGAAAGGGCGATTAGGAGACTCGATAGGGCCATTAA
>JBKBUB010000243.1:0-2140 GCA_046290925.1 Thermodesulfovibrionales bacterium
AACCCTTGGGTCATCCTTTATTTTCCAGTTTTTTTCCCACTCATCTCTCAATTCCTCATCACTGTCAAGAATCTCCTTTAACCTCTCCTCCGCATCACGGTACATGGTTCTAAACTTATAGCATCGAAAGGGTTTTCCGTCTCTACCTATCCTCTCATGGGTATATATAGCAGGCCCCTTTGTTTCAAGTCTGATTGCCGCACCTATTAAAATGATTAAGGGGATAAGGAAAGGCATTGATAATAGTGATATTAATATATCAAAAACCCTTTTTATAGTTCTGTTAGGTATAGACTTGAGATTGTTTTTTATATTCATAAGAAAGATCTCCTCATAAAAGAGGTGTAAAAGTTCTGTGTTTAAAAGGGCGATACCTTTTATGTCAGGTATAATCATAGTATTTACGGCAAGACCCTGAACCCAGGCGGTTAGGGCTGTCATTCTCTCTGGTAAAAGGGACGGCATTGCAATTATCACTGTTCTTATATCAAGTTCCTTAACAAACCTTGGAAGGTGTCTTACAGCACCGAAAACCTTCTTTCCACAGATAATCTCTCCCCTTTTCCTCTCATCATCATCGAGAAATCCTATAATCTCATATCCCATATGCCTTTCTCTCGATAACCCTTCAAGAACAAGTCTGCCGGCATTTCCTGCTCCGAGGATAAGGACCCTCTCCCTCCATATACCCGCCATTGACAGAAGTCTTTTGCCCCATAAACGACTGAGGGGAAAAAAGAAAAGAGACAGTGCCCAGATACCTAATAGCATAGTCCTCGATATCTTATCGCTCATCTTCCCCAGTGTGACTATTGCTAATATAGTGATAGTACCAATTGTAAGGGCCTTTACAAGGTTCCTCGTTTCATCCCAGAAAGGGAGATTATTCACATAGAGATTTTCATAGAATATAAAGAAAAGATAGATAGCAGGTATCCAGAGCAGGCTTACAAGGTATTCATAAGAAAAGGTAAAGACAGGAAGGGTTATATTAAGGTAACTAACCAGTTCTGTTCGCATAAACCATGCAAGACTCATTGTGACATAAAAGGCTGCCAGATCGAGCAATATGAGACAGAGAACCTGAATTGCCTTTTTCATCAATATTCTGAGTTCTATCATCCCCTGATAAGCCCTATCCTGTATCCTGCTAATTTAACAAGTGCTTCTAAGAAAACCTGTGGTAACCATTTAAGGCCATAATTCTTTATAACAAAGCCTATCTGACCTGAGAGGAATCTTAATCCCTCTCTTCCTGCTCCTCCAGAATACCTGAGCACCCACCTGTTTCTCTTAAGCGAGACCCCGATATTATAATACCTTCTGAATAGTTGTGTAAGGGAATATCTGTGGGAATGGATTACAACAGCATCAGGCACATAAGCTATCCTGTAGCCTCCTGTGATGAGTCTTGCAGCGATCAACATATCTTCATTTGATGGAATGCCCTCGGGAAACATTCCCACCTTCATAAAGATATCCTTTTTAAAGGCTGAGCAGACATTGCTACAGAAAAATGTCTTAATGCCATATCTTCCTAAATCGTCGATCCCCTTAACATAAGAAGTCAACGGATAATTGAACAGGCAAGAAAAGACTACTAATGGAGATGCGTCATTCCTTGGAACATGTCTTGCGTAAGAGGCGACGATATCAGGCTCAGAAAGGGGAGATATAAGGTTCCCGATAAGATGGTTGTTAAAGGGCAGGGCATCCTGGGTCATAAAAAGGAGTATATCCCCTTTCGCCTCAACCGCAGCCCTGTTCCTCGTTCCGCCGTGGTTAAAGGAGTTCCGTGGTATCACAAGCACTCTCGACCCATGATCTTTTGCTATTTCAGCAGTGTCATCATCAGAGGACGAGTCAATAACTATTACCTCATCTGGCCTTACCTCCTGAGTTCGAAGCCTTTCGAGGAGGGGTGTTATTGAAGATGCTGCATTAAGGGTTGGAATTATAACAGAAACTGTCATGGATTATTTTACAACAGACTTATCCTTAATGTTAAACCCAAACGTTGCAAAAATTAGCCTGATATTGGGTAATAGGTGAAGTGGTGAATAGGCTATAGGCTGAAGGCTGAAGGGAATAGGCTGAAGGCTATCGTCTATCGCCTTAAGCCTATCGCCTATAGCCTTAA
>JBKBUB010000244.1:0-2109 GCA_046290925.1 Thermodesulfovibrionales bacterium
ATAGGTATCGCAGATAAAAGTTTTTTCACCATGCCAGCCCAAATATCAAGATAGTTTTTACAACGTTTGGGTTATATCAATAACCAAGCCTCTGAACCCATTTTGCATGCCTCTTTCGTGCCCATTCGAGGGGTACGGTACCATAGACCATTATCCTGAAGGTGCCTGGATTTGCAAGTGTTATTAAGATTTCTTGTCAAGCATTTTCTTCTGCCTTCTTTGCCTCTTTTTCGGCAATTATCTTCTGGGCGAGATGTCCTGGTACCTCTTCATAATGGGAGAATTCCATTGAGTAAAGACCCCTTCCAGATGTGAGGCTATGGAGTTGATTAGCATAGGTCAGCATCTCTGACATTGGAACAAGGGCGAGAATCTTCTGGTTTCCACCTGCCTGTGGCTCAACGCCCTGAACCTTTCCTCTCTTTGAATTAAGGTCGCCTATTACTGCACCGAGGGCCTCATCAGGTGTTGTGACCTCTACCTTCATGATTGGCTCAAGTACAACAGGTTTAGCCTCCATGAAGGCCTTTTTTAGCGCCATGGAGCCCGCAATCTTGAAGGCCATCTCGGAAGAATCAACAGAATGATAGGAGCCATCATAAAGGGTAACCTTCATGTCCACTATTGGGTATCCTGCAAGGATCCCTTCTTTCATCGTCTCTAAAATACCCTTTTCAACAGCTGGCCTGTACTGCTGTGGTATCACACCACCGACGATCTTATCAACAAACTCATATCCTCCACCTCTCGGAAGGGGCTCTATCTCAATCCAGCAATCACCATACTGCCCCCTTCCACCTGATTGTTTCTTATATTTCCCCTGTGCCTTTGCCGAGGTCTTGATAGTCTCCCTATAAGGTATCTTTGGAGTCTTCATTACAACCTCAACCCCAAACTTTCTCTTCAGTTTTTCGAGGGTAACGTCAAGATGAACCTGTCCCATTCCAGAGAGGATCATCTCCTTTGTCTCTTCGTCTCTATGGAATCTAAGGGTTGGGTCTTCTTCGAGGATGCGGTGTAGACCCGAACTGACCTTGTCTTCATCTCCTTTGCTTTTTGGTGCTATTGCATAGGATATTAAGGGTTCTGCAAATTTTACCTTATCGAATATTATGGGATGGGATTCATCAGAGAGAGTGTCTCCAGTATTTGTTTCCTTCAGTTTTGCCACAACGCCAATCTCACCAGGTCCTACAATCTGGGCAGGTATCTGTTTTTTGCCGAGGAGATAGAAGACCTGACCGATCCTTTCCTTTGTGCCTGTTGAAGAGTTCAGGACAGTTGAATCCGCCTTTATCGCTCCAGAGTAAACCCTGAATATCGTCAACTTTCCCGCATAGGGGTCTGCTATGGTCTTAAAGACATAGGCAGAAAGGGGCTCTTTTTCTTCTACTCTTCTCTCTACCTCTTTACCATCTTTTGGATTTTTCCCTCTGACAGGTGATATTCGAGCCATTTCAACAGGTGATGGTAGACAGAGGATTATATCATCGATGAGCTTATTTATTCCTATATTTTTGGTAGCAGAACCGCAGGAGACAGGAATAAATCTCCTTGTTAAAGACCCCTCTCTTATACCCTTTATGATCTCATCAGAGGTTAATTCGCCACCTTCGAGATACCTCTCAAGGAGAGTATCATCTGCCTCTGCGATCTTCTCTATCAGCTTTTTTCTGAATCCCTCAACCTCTGTAATGATTTCGGAGGGAATATCTATCTCCTTTGCCTTTCCATCGGTGAAGTTAAAGGCCTTCATATTTATGAGATCAACGATTCCCTTGAATGTATCTCCTGAACCAATAGGGATCTGAAGCGGAATGGCCTCTGAATCGAAGGATTTCTCGATCTCTGAAATAGCCCTGCTGAAACTTGCATTCTCCTTATCCATCTTATTTATATACACAATCCTCGGTATCTCGAACTCACAGGCATATTTCCAGATCTTTTCTGTCTCTGCCTTTACCCCTGAGATGGCGCTGACGATTACTATAGCGCCATCTACCGCCCTTAAACATCCCCTTGTATCCTCAATGAAGTTTATAAAGCCCGGTGTATCGATAATATTTATCCTGTAACCGTTGTAATTACAGAAACAGATTGAGGAGGAGA
>JBKBUB010000245.1:0-2099 GCA_046290925.1 Thermodesulfovibrionales bacterium
TTTAAAATATACCTGCCTCTTGCTCAATGCCCACAATCATTCCAAAGAGGCCAACAAGGTCAAAGGATACTCATCGTTGATGACGAGATCGAAATGCTTAACTTTGTTAAAGATCTCCTCGAATCCCATGGTTACAGTGTTATAACAATGAATGACCCCCTTCAAGTCCATAAAATGGATAAAGAAATGATTAACGAGATTGATCTCCTCATTACAGATATTATGATGCCTCATATAAACGGGAAGGAATTGATACGGTACTTCAAGTCAGTTAAGCCATCCATTAAGGTAATAGCTATTTCAGCCCACGACATTTGGAATATAGGTAAAAGGGATAGCGACATTGATGCCTTCGTCAGCAAACCCTTTGAGGCTGTTTATCTATTATCAGTTGTAGGGAGGGTCATGGAGTCACAGGGGCAGTGGGTAAACATTCAGTAATACTTTGCCATGAAAAATACTCCCACTTACGAAGTGGCAATGACACTTACGAAGTGGAAGTTAAACCTTTGATAAAGCGATCTGTTAAAATAAAAAAATGAAAGACATGCTTGGAAGAGGTGAGGCTGTTACAGTTATGGAGGCCCTGAGCCTTCTTAAGGAGAATGTCGTCTTCAGGAATTCTTCAGAAGAGATCCTGATAGAAGAGGCATATGGCAGGGTTCTTTCAGAGGATATAATCTCTCCTGATGACCTACCTGGATTTGACAGAAGTACTGTGGATGGTTTCGCTGTCGTCGCCTCAGATACCTTCGGTGCAACAGAATCGATGCCAGCCTATCTTGAGGTAAAGGGTGAGATACTCATGGGCGAAGAGCCTTCTGTCAGGTTAAAGAAGGGAGAAGCTGCCAGGATAGCAACAGGCGGCATGCTTCCAGATGGTGCTGATGCGGTTGTGATGCTGGAACATACCCAATTTCTCGATGAGAAATTAATAGAGGTGCTCAAGCCTGTAGCACCAAAGGAAAATATTATCTCCCATGATGAGGATGCAAGATCAGGGGAGGTAATATTAGAAAAGGGGAAAAGGCTCAGACCTCAGGATGTGGCTGCCCTTGCAGCAGTCGGGATTACACAGATAAGGGTCTATAAGAGACCCATTGTTTCGATAATATCAACAGGTGATGAGATCGTCCCAGCAGGGAGTCCAGTTGGACCAGGAAAAGTGAGGGATATAAATTCATACAATCTCGCAGGACTCATAACCCTTTCTGGAGGTGTAGCTGTAAAGAAAGGCATCTTCAGGGATATTTATGATGAAATCAGAAAGGTCTTAAAGAAATCTATATCAGAATCTGACATGGTTATTATAACAGGTGGCAGTTCTGTGGGTGCGAGAGACCTTACAGAAGAGGTCATAAATAGTCTCGGCCGTCCTGGGGTCCTTTTTCATGGTGTTAATCTCAAACCCGGGAAACCCACTATTGGTGCGGTTATAGATGGAGTTCCTGTGCTTGGGCTGCCCGGACATCCAGCAGCGGTATCAATATGTTTCGAACTATTTGCTGCACCTCTAATAACCCTCCTTTCAGGTGAGAAAAAGAGATGGCTTCCAGAAAGGATCACGGTAAAAGCGAGGTTAACGAGGAATATCTCTTCTTCTCAGGGTAGAGAAGAGCATATCAGGGTGAGACTTGAAGAGAGAGATGGTGAGTTGTGGGCAACACCGGTACTTGGGAAATCTGGCCTGATAAGGACACTCCTATTCTCAGATGGTAAAATAGTCATTCCGTCGCATCTTCGAGGTATTGAGGCAGGGGAAGAGGTGGAGGTAATCCTATTCCAGACTCCCTGCTGAGTGAGCCTGAAGACCTCCCCCAGGTATAAGATCTATCACTGTTATCTCAGGCGGTGACATAAATCTTATGGGAGGACCCCATGTGCCTGTACCTCGACTCACATAAAGATATGAGTTATCCGTTAAATTTATCCTTCCAGCATGAACAGGATAGTAGAGCCACGTGATAATACTCAAAGGGAAAAACTGACCTTTATGGGTGTGTCCTGAGAGTTGTAAGTCGAAAAATCCAGCAGACTCCTTTCTAACAACAGGTCTATGTTTTAACAGGATTGTAAACCTTTCCCGCTTAAGGCGTGAC
>JBKBUB010000246.1:0-2098 GCA_046290925.1 Thermodesulfovibrionales bacterium
CTGTAACTTCATGGGCCTTATCCCTGGTTTTGCCTCTCCAACGAGTAATATCAATATGACGGCATCGATGGCGGTGCCTGTATTTCTTGCAACACATTACTATGGGCTCAAGGTGCATGGCTTTAAATATATCAACCACTTCCTTGGCCCAATTCGCTCAGTAGCAGCCCTTCCTCTCATGATTCTAATGTTCTTTGTTGAATTTATCGGTCATCTTGTCAGACCAGTTACTCTTTCTGTCAGGCTTTTTGGAAATATGATAGCAAAACATATGATTCTCTTTGCCCTTGGTCTACTTGCACCTGTAATAGTTCCTGTGGCAATACTTGGTCTGGGCGTTTTGGTTAGTGTCATTCAGGCCTTTGTCTTTGTGCTTCTCACGGCCCTTTATCTTGCTGGTGCTGTTGAAGAGGCACATTAATTATTTCATAAGAAAGGAGGAATAGCGCGATGAGAAGATTTTTATTTCCCCTGTTACTCACTCTGATTTTCGTCTTTTCCTTTGCTGTCCTGGCCTTTGCTGAAGAGGCAGCAGCACCTGCTGGTGGTATAACCAATTCTAAGATCTTCTATTATGCCCTCGCTGCGCTCGGTTGCGGTCTTGCAATAGGACTTGCAGCACTCGGCACCGGAATCGGGCAGGGTATCGGTCTCAGCAGGGCCTGTGAAGGAGTTGCAAGGAATCCAGGGGTATCAGGTAAGATCACGACAACTCTCATCATCGGTCTTGCGATGATAGAGTCCCTTGCTATTTATGCCCTTGTCGTGGTGCTTATAATCCTTTTCATGAATCCTTTTAAACTTTAATCTTAAAGGGGGCCTTCGCCCCCTTTTTTAAATATCAACCTCGACATTTATCCTCAATAATCCATTTGCAGGAATAGCCGCCTCTATGCCCAGCAGGGCTGTCCCATCCCTGTTATCCCTTATCCTCGCAATTCTGACTGAATGATCCTTCCTTTCACCTCTTACAGATATGGCGATGGCTTTGACTTTATATCTCTCTATCCCTGCCATGGGCATCATAACAGGTATATTTTTCAGTTTTAGGTCAGAATAGGAGATATTCGAGACCTCTACCTCTGTCTTCTCTTCGAAACCGTCATTGCCTGTGATAGTCCTGATGCTTATAGTTCCAGGCACCATCAGGCCAAGGTTGATATCCTCGCCCTTCACATTAGCGATGAGATAATGGAAGTAGCCACCTCCCTTTGGTGATTGATAAAGGGGAGAGCCTCCACCACCAGTGACTATATATCTTATTCCATCCTTTATGGTCTCACTGAAGAGGTGCTCATGGCCCGCAAATACAGCCTTTACCCTGAATTTTTTAAAAAGGGAGTGTAGATAATCCCTGTTTTCTCTATCCCTGAAGGACTTACCAAATAAAAGATCAGGGTCAATGATAGAGTACATAGGCCGATGCATGAAGACGAAGATATTAGTTGAGTTTTTATTGTTCTCAAGGTCTTTCTTCAGCCATTCCAGTTGTTCACCCATAATCATCCCTTCTCTCCCCTTCTCCTCCGTGTTCAATACAATGAAATGGGAATTACCGAAATCAAAGGAGCCATAGAGGTTGCCAAACCTTTCCCTTATGTAATCCTCTCTCTTACCTCCACCACCAAGTTCATGGTTACCGATGACATTAAAGAAGGGGATTGATAGTCTGCGGGAAATTGCCTCGAAATATTCAATCTCGTTCTTAAACCTCTGGAAAGAGCCACCATAGCCATAATAGGCATCACCTGTACTTACAGCAAAGTCAGGGTTAATCATCTCTATCTCGCTCATTATCTTCAAAAAGGCCTCATGATAGGGCCTATCCCTTCTCGATGCCCTGAAGTCACCAAAGACTATGAAACTAAACTCCTTAGAATCTGTTCTTGCCATTTGGACATCATTTAGCACCCTCAATGGTCTGTCTGTTACAGCAAGAAGTTGCGAACAGGTCAGTAAAAGCAGGATCAGGCCTAATGACATCCTAAGGGCTAAGGCTCGTGAGTAAAATCTCATCTTATTATACCTCCTCCTATTACAGTATCCTTATCATAAAAGACAGCAGACTGTCCCGGCGCCGGTGCCCACTGGGGTTCAT
>JBKBUB010000247.1:0-2090 GCA_046290925.1 Thermodesulfovibrionales bacterium
CCTTGGTTTTATAGCATCTGTCCTTGTACTATCCCCTGCTATCACTGTGCTTTATCTTGCAGGCAAGGATTTTCATGTGGGTAATCTGCTGCGGTCTGCGCCCTATCAACTCCTTGGTGTTGCATTACCTGAGGAGATCTATTTTAGAGGATTCCTTCAGGAAGGAATGGGTAACAATCTAAGGGCGGTGTTGATAGTGAGTATCCTGTTTTCGATCGTGCACCTACCACAACTCATCTTTTACGGCGAATTCATGGCGCCTCTGACCTTTTTCCCCTCTCTAATCATGGGATATCTGTACAAAAGGACAGGGAATATACTTACACCAACTATTTTTCATTTCCTCGCAAATATGGTCTTCTATGGTTTTTACAGGACTTGAAATTCCTTATCGCTAATTCTAATATATCCCGAAGGAGGATTTTATGCTCGATGCTCGTTTTGTTAGAGAAAATATAGATGTAGTCAGAGATGCCCTCAGTAAGAGGGGATATGATATCGACCTTTCAGGCTTTCTTTCTCTCGAGGAGGAGAGGTTAAGACTCTTGAGGGAGTCAGAGGAGTTAAGAAATAGACGAAATGTTGTATCTGAGGAGATAGGGAGATTGAAGAGGCAGGGACAGAAGGCCGAAGAACTGATTGTGGAAATGAAGACCGTTTCTGAAAGGATAAAGGAGATTGAGGAAAGACTGAAGAGTGTGGAGGATAAAACAGAGGCCTTTCTGCTGAATCTTCCAAATATACCCCATGAATCCGTCCCTGTTGGAAAGGATGAGACAGAGAATGTTGAGGTGAGAAGATGGGGTGAGCCGATCGATTTTAATTTTGAACCTCTCAATCATTGGGATATTGCAGAGACCCTCGATATTATCGATTTTGAAAGGGGCACAAAGATCGCAGGTGCGAGATTCTCTGTTATGAAGGGGGCTGGAGCAAGACTCGAGCGGGCCCTAATGAACTTCATGCTCGACCTTAATACATCAAAGGGTTATAAAGAGATATTCCCTCCAATCTTAGTGAATAGAGAAAGTATGACAGGGACCGGGCAGTTACCTAAGTTTGCAGATGAACTCTTCAGGACCGTTGATCCTGAATTTTATCTTATCCCTACTGCAGAGGTGCCTGTAACAAATATCCACAGGGATGAGATACTTAAGGAGTCTGACCTTCCTATATATTACACGGCCTATACACCATGCTTCAGGCGTGAGGCAGGCTCCTATGGCAAGGATGTAAGGGGTCTTATAAGACAGCATCAGTTTAATAAGGTGGAACTCGTGAAATTCGTTAAACCTGAAGACTCTTATAATGAACTTGAATCCCTAACGAGGGATGCAGAGGATATCCTTCAGAGGCTTGGACTGCCTTACAGGGTTGTCGCCCTCTGCACAGGTGACCTCGGCTTTTCAGCGGCAAAGACCTATGACCTGGAGGTGTGGTTACCAGGCCAACAGAGATACAGAGAGATATCATCCTGTTCAAACTTCGAGGACTTCCAGGCCAGAAGGGCAAATATAAGGTTCAGAAGGGAAGGGAAAAAGGGGACGGAGTTTGTCCATACCCTTAATGGTTCAGGCCTCGCCATTGGCAGGACAGTCGTGGCAATCCTTGAAAACTATCAGCAGAGAGACGGGACTGTTACCATCCCGGAGGCCCTCAGGCCTTATATGGGTATAGATGTTATAAAGTAATTCCCCTTATTTCTTCTGTTGTAGTTCAAAGGCCTTCTTTGATTTTTCAGCAGCCTCTGCTGCCTTTCTTGCAGCCTCTTTTGCCTCTTCAGCAGCCCTCTTTGCCTCTTCAGCAGCCTTTTTAGCCTCATCTGTAACAGGCTTTGTCTCTTCTGCCCTAACTTCGGGACTTATGCCTTCCTTTTCAACAGGCATCTCCTTAACAGCTATCCTGCGGGGCTTATAGGTTATTGGTGTTGCATAAACTGTCTCATCATAAACCTTCTGAGGGCTCACTGGCACCCTAAATATCCTGTTAAGTACATAATCCCCTATCCACATAGCTTTATCCACCCATACGATCGAAACGGGCCTGATGATCTGCTTTGGCAGCTCCTGCTCCTCTGTAACCTTTGAACT
>JBKBUB010000248.1:0-2067 GCA_046290925.1 Thermodesulfovibrionales bacterium
AACTGGTGGGTTTAAATGCATCGAACAACAGTTTCTGGTCGATAGTAAGGTTTAAACTACCACATTAGAGATAGAGGTTGCCTAAGCCCCCGTGGCTAACATCTTATTACCTCCAACCCCATATCCCTTATAAGTTTTATGTCATCTTGGTAAGTCTTACCCATGGTTGTAAGGTAATTCCCTGTAAGGATGGAATCAGCACCTGAAAAGAATATCATGGAATTGAATTCTCCCAGAACCTGCCTCCTTCCACCACAGATGCGAATCTGCTTATCGGGAAGAATAAATCGATAAAGGCTTATAATCTTTAATGCCTCGAGGGGATTCAATATATCTCTTTCGCCGAGGGGGGTTCCTTTAATCGGGATCAAGAAATTAATGGGCACAGAGTCCACATCAATCTCTTTAAGCCTGAAGGCCATCTCGACCCTATCATCCCAGTTCTCGCCGAGACCGAATATGCCACCTGAGCATAGGGATAATTCGGTCTCTTTCACAGCCCCTATAGTTTCCAGCTTATCCCTGTAAGTGTGGGTAGAGCAAATCCTGGGGAAATACCTTTCCGATGTCTCAAGATTATGGTGGTATCTCTCGAGACCGCTATCTTTAAGAATCTCCAGATCCTCCCGGTCAACGAGACCAAGGGTAGCACAGGGTAGCAAGCCTATTTTTCTTATCCTCCCGATGATCTTTGCAATATCCTTTATCTCCTTTTTATTAGGTCTTCTTCCGCTCGTCACCACGCAGAACCTCCTGACGCCATATTCTCTCGCCTCCTCAGCCTTTTTTATTATCTCATCACTACCCATCAATGGATATACTGGTATATCAGCCTGGCTTATAGCAGACTGTGAGCAATAGGCGCAATCCTCAGAGCATAGGCCAGACTTTGCATTTGCTATGGCACATAACTCCACATCTTTACCCTTAAAGATCTCTCTGAGCTTGCTGGCGTAATGAAAAAGGAGTAAGAGGTCTTCAGTGCCGATATTTGCTATGTGTAAGGCCTCCTCTTCAGAAATCCCCTCTCTATCGATTACTTTTTCTGTTATTTGGAACAAATCTATGCCTTGCATCCCCTGATCGCCTCTCTAATCTTCTCCAACTCTGTCACCTCTTCTATCCTGACCTTTCCTATCCTTTCAGGAAGTATGAACCTGAGTTTTCCTGATTGGCTTTTTTTGTCGATCTCCATGGTTGAGATAATTTCATCATCCTTAATCTGGACAGGGATGTTAACGGGTAGTCTATAGGAACTCAGGATTGATAATGCTTGTTCCTCAACCCCTTCCCTTGATATACCTAAAAGCATTGAGAGCTTAGCCTCTGCCCTCATCCCTATCGACACAGCCTCACCGTGTAGATACATCCTGTAGCCTGTTACAGTCTCTATTGCATGACCAACAGTGTGGCCGAAGTTCAGTATTGCCCTTAATCCTGCTTCCCTCTCATCCTTCGACACAACCTCCGCCTTTATCTCGCAGGAACGCCTTACGATATGACTCAGGGATAAAGGGTCAAGGGCCAAGATAGATTCCCTTTCCCTATCAAGGAAATCAAAAAAATCTCTATCCCATATCACCCCGTATTTTATGACCTCAGAGAGACCACTCAGAAATTCTCTCTCTTGAAGGGTCTTTAAGGTATCTATATCTATCCAGACGAGGCGTGGCTGATAAAAGGTGCCAATCATATTTTTACCGAGATGGTGATTAACCCCTGTCTTTCCACCAACTGAACTGTCAACCTGTGAAAGTAATGTCGTTGGCACTTGAACAAAATTGATCCCCCTCATATAAATAGAGGCGACAAAGCCGGTTATGTCACCAATGACACCACCGCCAAGGGCTATAAGGCATGACTTCCTATCGAGTTTTTGTCTTAATAGTTCTGTCAGGATATAGTAACTCCAGAGGTAGTCCTTATATTCCTCACCATCAGGGATAATGACCTCTAAGGTCTCAAAGTCAGAAGACCTGAGGGAATCTATAACTGCCTTTCCATAAAGACCAAATACTGTTGGATTGCTTATAATTGCGACCCTCTTACTGAAACCGAATCTTTTGA
>JBKBUB010000249.1:0-2065 GCA_046290925.1 Thermodesulfovibrionales bacterium
TGCGTTCTGTCTGGGATGGGTGCGGGGCTCAAATAAATGGGTGAATGGGCTTAAGGCGTTAGTGCGATAGTGCTACAGTGCGACAGTCACACCTCGCTCGGTCGCACTTCAGTCAGTCGCACGGTCGCTCGGTCGCCCTAAAATATCAGGCTAATTTTTGCAACGTTTGGGTTATATCAAAGAAACAGAGTTAAAAGGATTATGGTATAATTTCTAAAATGGATTCAACCGAAATTTCTTACAGTATAAAATTGCCTGCCTTTGAAGGTCCCCTTGATTTGCTCTTACATCTTATAAGGGAAAATAAAATAGACATATACGACATCCCAATCGCCCTTATTACTCATCAGTATCTTGAATATCTCGAAATAATGAAGGAACTGAATCTCGACATAGCGGGTGAGTTCCTCGTGATGGCAGCGACGCTCATTCATATCAAATCAAGAATGCTCCTGCCCGTAGATGAAGATGTCCCTGAAGAAGAAAGAGAAGACCCAAGATTTGAACTTGTCCAGAGGCTTTTAGAATATCAGACCTTTAAAGAAGCCTCCTTAGCCTTAAGAGAAAGAGAGATGGAATGGAGTAATGTCTTTACCAGGACCCATGAGATAGAAGATGTAGATATGGAGGCTTCAGGTGAATTGAATCTTTTTGATTTAGGTCTTTTCGATCTGATTGCAGCATTTAAAAGGATACTTGAGAAAACACCCCATGAAGAAATAACAATAACGAGAGAGACCCTTACTGTTAAGGACAGGGTAGCTCATATACTGGAAATGGTAGAAAAGACCGAGGCCATAAGATTTGAAGAACTCTTTGATGAAAACAGATCACGACCTCGCCTTATCGTAACATTCGTCGCCCTTTTAGAGATACTGAGATTAGGACTCGTAAGGGTCTTCCAAGAGAGAGACTTTGGGACCATATGGATTATAAATCCGAAGTGCGAGAGAGCGCCAGTCAGTCTATAGGTTGCCCCTGTATCTCATGGCCTTAAGCACTCGTTCTTTTGCTATCTTCTCTGCAGCATGTCTAGGTAGTATATTCTCTTTGAAGACCTCTTCCAGTATAAGTTTTGTATTCTTCCTTATCTTCTCAGATATTGCCTCAAAGGCCTCTGCCTCTGACCTCCTTGCATACTCCATTGCAGCCATTATAACGCCACCGGCATTCGCTATGAAATCAGGCACAGAGAGTATCCCGCGATTATGTAGCATATCCTCTGCCTCTGCTGTAGCCGGTATATTTGCACCTTGAATTATCAGTCTCGCCTTTATCTTATCGGCGTTATCTCTATTAATAACATCAGGAGTGGCTGCCGGTATTAAGATGTCACAAGGGGTAACGAAAAGTTCATCGCATCCTCTTATATCTCCCCTTTTGTAGTGGATAACGCTACCTGTCTCTTCCTTAATCGCCATTAACCCCTTAATATCAAGCCCATCAGGATTTGAGATACATCCCTTTGTATCACTCACAGCAATGATTATAGCACCCTTTTCAGACAGAAACCTTGCCGCTGCCTTACCAACGCTTCCAAAACCCTGAATTGCAACCTTCGCACCCTTTAAATCCATCCCGATATAGGGACATGCAACCTCGGCACACTCAGAAAGTCCATAACCTGTTGCTCCAAGCCTGTCAAGGGGAAGCCCTCCTATCTCCTCAGGTAAACCAACGGCCCTCTCTATCTCATCATAAATCCAGGCCATACATTCCTCGTTGCTTCCCATATCAGGTCCTGGTATATAGTCATGAAGATCTCTTATGGCCCTCGCAAAGAGCCTGAAATAATGCTCTTTCTCTGTCATTGCCGGATCAGCAACTATCCCTGCCTTTCCACCACCATGGGGAAGCCCTGCAATCGAGTTTTTCATCGTCATCGTCCTGGCAAGCCTCTTGACCTCATCAACAGAGACTTTAGCAGAAACCCTGACGCCGCCAATTGACGGACCGAGCGCAACATTATCAACAACTACAATTGCCATAAAACCTGATCTTGGAAAATACAACTCAATGACCTTTGATGGTCCAATCTCGTCAAATTCGGGTAAAGACACGGTTA
>JBKBUB010000024.1:0-11108 GCA_046290925.1 Thermodesulfovibrionales bacterium
GACGCCTACGCAATCAGACACGGTATAATGCTCAGCTTCTAAATCTTTAATATAGGTCTTATAAGACTTATACTTTAGAAGCTGATGCGTAAGACTAAGGCGGCTGCCGGATGGCAGCCGCCTTTTTGTTTGAAAAATTAAAATCGCAAACTTTGTGATATAATTTCAATTATTGAAATGATTGGTTCTGTAATCTCAAAAAATGGAATATACATTCGTTTAACTGGCGAAAGATGGTTTCACATTGTTGAGGCTCACGATTATATGGCGGGCAATCAAGACTTAGTATTCGAAGCAATTGAAAATCCAGATTATATTGTGCAAGGCGAAAAAGGTGAATCGATAGCTATTAAGCATTATCAGAAGACTTCTATTTCAGAGAAGAATATTGTTGTAGTTTATAAAGAGACAGAAGAAGATGGATTTATTATCACAGCTTTTATGACATCAAAACCAGAAAAGATATTAAAAAGGGGTGTATCATGGAAAAAATAAGCGGTATTTTAGATTCACTGCCATATTTGTTAAAAATGCCATCTAATCGAATCTGGATCGATTACGATGAGGAGGCGGATGTGTTGTATATCAGTTTCAGAAAACCACAACAGGCCAATGATAGCGTTATGGAAGATGACATAATTTATCACTACCATGATGAAGAGTTAGTGGGAATTACAATCCTTCATGCAAAAAATAAGGCTGGGGAATAGGTGAGTCTCGAACTGAAGGTAGATTTTCAAATAAAGGCTTATGCCTAAACTTCCTGCTGTAAAGCCCTATCAAGTTGTTAGAGTTTTATCTCCCGCCTTTTTATTGTTTGCAAATCCCATTAATTTTTGATATTCTATTTTCAAAAGCCCTTCGGAGGTAAGATGCCTGGAACGATTGAAGAGAGGGTTGCCTACTTAGAAGGCAAGGTAGAAGAACATTCAAAGGCATGGCAGATTTGAAGGACCTGATAATGCGAGATACATAATGAGTCTCATACTGACCACTCACGAGTTGCTCATATTTATTTGATTTTCTGCGTAATTTTTGCTAAATTACTTTAAACTATTCAGGGAGAATGCATATGAAGGCGACTGTAAAGCATCTTGTTAAAAAGGTTACACTGGAGTTGGTCTACGATGTGGTTGATGAGCGGACAACAGAGATTAAGGAAGACATAAAATCCACTAATGCCCGCATCGATAAGTTACATAATGAGATTAAGGAAGACATAAAATCCACTAATGCCCGCATCGATAATCTTTATGATAGGATAGATCAGATGAGGCAGGAGTATAAGGATGATTTTAAGACAATGAGTGCTCGGATAGACCAGATTCATACGAGGTTTGACCAGATGAGGCAGGAATATAAGGATGATTTTAAGGCAATGAATTCGCGGATAGATCAGATTCATACCCGCCTTGACCAGATAGTGCATATGCTTTCTGATTTACGTAAGTAATCGGGAAAAAAAGTATTCCAGATTAAGAAGCCTTCTTTTCCTTTCAACCCCTGAAGAATAACCACCTATTGAACCGTCAGACTCGATGACCCGGTGGCATGGTAGCACTATCGGGATCGGGTTTTTGCTCAAGGCCCTTCCTACGGCCCTTACAGCCTTTGGCTTTCCAATTCTTTCTGCAACCCATTTATAAGACCTCGTCTCTCCATAGGGTATCTCTCTCAGAGTTAGCCATACAGATTTCTCGAACTCGGTGCCACTTAATAATATTACCTCTTGCTTGAATTCCCTTAATTTGCCTTCAAAGTAATCTATAAGTTGTTGTCTGAAGTTTTCAGGAACCCTGCCTTTTTTGATCCTTTTTACAGAATGGGGAATGCTCGATGTTGATTTCCCAACCTCGTTACTGAAGATTATTCCGGCAAGGGCATTGTCTGAAAAGATGATATAAAGTAGTCCGAGAGGACTCGAAAAGATATCATAGATGATATGTGTTTCTGGTTGTGCTGGCAATCCTCAGACCCCTGCTGTTTCCTCCTCTTCCTCCATCTCCTTTGAGTAAATCTCGACTCTATCCCCACCCCTTTTTACAGCAAAGGCCTTTGCCTTTTCACAGCAGAGGATCAGTTCTTCAGCATTTTGACCATCGAGAAATGTAAGACCAGCACTTGCCGTAATCCTGCCCTTTGGAAGGGTTTCCCTGGAGGGGAAGGGATAATTTCTTATTATAGCGTTGAACCTGTTTCCAAGGGACAAAGCTGCTGATAGCACAGTATTAGGCAATATGACCGCAAAAGAGTCACCACCGTATCTCACCACCACATCAGAGCCTCTTATGTTTTTTCTTAAGAGATCAGCTACAGTTTTAAGCACCTTATCCCCTTCTTCCTCTCCATGTTCTTTCACATACTGTCCAAAGAAATCAATATCACCTCTATCTCCATTATATGGTCTATCAATTCTCCCATATCAAATCTATGTTTTTTGATAATCCTTTCTATCTTCCCCATTAGATTCATCCTGTCCTCAACGGAGATATCTTTTTCTGTAAGGATGAAGACAGGGATATTCATGGTTGAAGGATGGGCTTTCAGTTCCTTGATGGCCTCAAATCCGAGCATATCAGGAAGTTTGAAATCGAGGAGTATAATATCAGGTCTCAATGCTGCAGCCAGTTCTATACCCCTTCTACCTTCCTTGGCAGAATATATGAGAAATTCCTGAGGTCCAAGGGTTTCCTTTAGATAATCGAGACTTCCATTAGATTCTATTATAAGGATTGTTACGGGTGTCTTCTTTGGCTTCAGCACACTCAGTCCCTGAAGTTTTTCGAGAAGGGCTGTCTTGTCGAGGGGCTTCAAGAGGTAATCAGTGGCGCCAAGGGCAAAGGCAAGGTCCTTGTTGTCAACAATGGAGTGAATAAGCACAGGGATTTGTGAGGTTATCTCATCTGTCTTGAGTTCCTGTAAGACCTCCCAGCCATCCTTTTTGGGTAACATAATATCGAGAAGTATCGCAAAGGGTCTGAGGTTTCTCGCCTTTTCGATGGCCTCCTCTCCGTCAAAGGCATGGGCTACCCTATAACCTGCCTGGGTAAGGTGTATAGTCATTAATTCAGAGCTTGCTAGGTCATCCTCAACAATTAGTATTAATGGTGCCTTTTCGTCCATCCATGGGAAGTTAAGTCTGACAGCTTCCACCTCCTCAATGGTTGTCTTTATGTTTGCCCCTGAGACACAAGGTATCGAGAATGTGAAGGTGCTGCCGCCGCCGAGAATGCTATCGACGGTGATACTGCCACCATGGAGTTCTACGAGCCTCTTTGTAAGGGCGAGACCGAGGCCTGTGCCACCATACCTTCTTGAAAAGGCGGAATCGGCCTGGACGAACTCACCAAAGATCCTTTCCTTATCTTCAGTGCTTATACCTATACCTGTATCCCAGACAGAGCATTTTATAACCTCTTCTAAATTATCTCCCCTTTTTATGGTTACCCTTGATGCCTTAATGCCGATCCTTCCACCTTCGGGAGTAAACTTAATGGCATTTGAAAGGAGGTTATAAAATATCTGCTTTATCTTAACCTTATCAGCCACTATTGAACCAATCTCCCTATCAATGTTTATCTCGATCTTTATATTCTTCTTTTCCGCGACTGCCCTCATTGTGTTCAGGACATCGCCAATAGCTGATTCGATGGGAAACTCCTCATAGCTCATATCATATTTTCCGGCCTCGATCTTAGCTATGTCGAGGATATTATTTATTAAATCGAGGAGATACCTTCCTGAGGAATTTATGTTCCTCACATATCTTTCCTGTGTTTCTGTAAGTTCTCCAAAGGTCTTATCGAGGAGGACATTTGAAAAACCTAAGATTGAATTAAGAGGCGTTCTCAGTTCATGGCTCATGTTAGCTATGAATATATTCTTGTGCTGACTTGACCTTTCGAGTTCCCTGTTTATCTTATTTAGTTCCTCAGTCCTTTCCTTGACCCTTCTTTCAAATTCCCTGTTCAGTTCTTGAAACTCTGACTCCTTGTTCAAGAGTCTTTTTAATAGCCCTATCCTTTCTATAGCAAGGCCTGTGGCCATTGAAAGGAGCCTCATCATCCTTTTCTGCCTCTCAGAATACTGTCTCGGTTTGAAATCATTGAGATAAATAATGCCTTTAACATGACTGTTTGCTAATATAGGGCAGGCTAATATTGACCTGATACCCTCTGATATAAAAAGTGGATTATTTGTATAATGAACCTCTGAGAGGTCACTGATAGCTATTAATTCCTTCTTTTTCAGTATTAGATCCGTTAGTCCACCTGATAGGATCTCCCATCTCTTTTTCTCTGTAAACCTATTGCTGAGGCCGCGTGAGACATAAAGGGTCATCATGTTATCTTCCTTTAAGGCAATACTTCCAGCCGCAGAGTCTGTTATCTCTAAAGCGGCGCTAAGGATATTGTCAAGGAATAACTCCATCCTATCAGCCATGAAGATCGAATCTAAGGTTGCTATGACCCTTTTTTCATCCTCTACTGTCCGTGATAATTCGATCATCACCTTTTTCTTTTTTTCGAGGGATCTCCATATAAATCGGGCACCCGAGATATCTATAACCTCTACATCAGGATACAGCACCCTTACTGTCTGGCTTAATTTTCTATTGGTCGTGACATTTATGATTATCTCAGGCCTGGTCGACTCAATAAGATTCCTCATATCATCAAAAAGAGGGATCTTCCATTTGTTGGCAAGGACAGCGCCAGGTGTGTTATGGTCCTTTTCAAAAAGTCCTACTATCTCAGTATCCAGGTCTTCCCTGAATATCGAAAGTAGTGTGCTTCCTGTAATGTTTCCACCAGCTATTGCAAGTTTAACCATTCTTTTATCCTATCCTCTCCCATACTCTCCATCATGGAGAGGAAGTAATCTACCAGTCCCGGATCCCACTGACCATAATCTCTTTCTTCCATGAATATAGAGACAGCCTTATTAATAGACATCCCCTCTCTGTAAGGTCTTCTGGAGACCATTGCGTCGAAGGTATCAATTATTGAGAGTATTCGAGCATTGAGCGGTATCTTTTCTCCCCTCAGGCCGTCAGGAAATCCGCGACCATCCCACCTTTCATGGTGACTCCTGATTACTGGTAAGACCTCCCGCATTGATATGAGAGGCCTACAGATCTCCTCACCCACAATCGTATGTCGCTTTATTGCCTCCATTTCATCCTTATTAAGGTTTTCCTTTTTACAGAGCAGACTGGTACTTAGACTGATCTTGCCTATATCATGAAGTATCCCTGCCTTCCTCAGTTGTTCTTGTTCTTTCTTAGAGAAGCCAAGATAGGAAGCAAAGGATTTTGCCATCTTTCCAACCCTTGTTGAATGTCCCTTTGTGTAAGGGTCTCTCGCCTCCATCGCCACGGCTAGGGTCATGATGATGTTTTCTGAGTGTTCAAGCTCATCATGAAGGTTCTTCAGTCTTATTAAGGATTTTACCTTTGTTACGAGTTCTACATCATCAAAGGGCTTACTTATGAAGTCTTCAGCCCCGCTTTCAAGCCCCTTTATCTTGCTGTTTCGGTCTGTGAGGGCTGTCAGAAGTATGACCGGGAAGAACTGCTTGCCTGAAGTCTCCTTCATATGTTTGCATAGTTCATAACCATCCATACCAGGCATCATAACATCAAGGATTGCAAGGTCGACCTTGTTATATCTGAAGATGCGGAGGGCGCTAAAGGCATCAGGTGCAACGAGGGTTCTGAATCCTTCCTTCAGGAATATTGCCTCCATAAGTTCCAGGTTGGATTCGAGGTCATCCACAATAAGGACGGTTGGCCTCTCCTCTCTGATTACCCCTGTAAGTTGGCTCATAAGAAAATTAAATCACGACTTTTTAAATTTGTCAAGTTTTTTCTTTTATTTATGGAGCTTACGATGAAAAGCTAAACCTAAACTTAAGGTCTTAGATAAGACGGATACCTGCATAATAGCAGCAGCACTCGTTATCGAGATCATTGATAAAAGACCTTTCCAGGCCATCTTCAAAGATTATCCTGACCATGCAGAATCCACCCTCAAGCATGGAATGACTCTCTTCTGTGACAATACCATCACCCCACGACCCATACCTAAGGTGTCTTACCCTATCTCCGACTTTCAGGTATAAACGAGGTCTCATAAGAAATTATAACATAGAATGTCGATTGCCTTTTGAGGATACTCTGAGGTATTATTTTTAGATGTTAAAACCATTGTCAACAACAGGCATAGGTAGTCTTCCCCATGTAGTGCCTGTTGATGCCTGCAGTCTCATACTTGAAACCTTTGATATCCCCTTCTGGCCTCAATTACCCCGAAGGTCCTTTCTCGAATGGATGATTCCACAGTATATTGAGGGTATGCCCTATGTAAAGATTAACTTAGAGGATAGGACTTTGGTGATAAACAGGGATAAAAGTGATGAGCTTGAAAGGTTTTATGAGACATGCAAGGACGATTGCAGGATAGCAATATCAGAAGACCATGCAAGGGGACTTCATGTCTTTCTTAAGATAATAAAGGGCAGACAGTTTGATACGCTAAAAGGACAGATAACAGGTCCCCTGACCTTTACCCTTGGTATAAGGGACACTGAAGGAAGGTTACTATTCTTTGATGAAGAATTGAAGGAAATCGCCCTTATGTTACTGAAGGCAAAGATAAGGTGGCAGGTTGATGTTTTAAGGCCCCATTCAAGGGACATTATAATTTTTATAGATGAACCGATACTGTCTGCTATTGGCAGCAGCACTTATGTTGGTGTCAGTAGGGAAGAGACTTTGAGGCTATTGAGGGAGACGGTGGATGCTATTCTGGAGTCAGGAGCTATACCAGGTATTCATTGCTGCGGAAATGCCGATTGGTCGCTTCTTATCGAAAGCAGGGCAAAGGTTTTGAGCTTTGATGCCTATGGTTATTTTGATAGTCTTGCTATATGGCGGGAGAACCTTCTCGAATTCTTAAAAAAGGGTGGGTATCTTGCCTGGGGCATAATTCCCACTACAGAAGCGATTGTTGGTGAGACCTTTGAGTCAATAAGGAATCGGTTTGATAAAAAGCTTAAAAACCTCTCAAGACACATTCCTGAAGAATTTCTTTTACAGCAATCAATGCTGACTCCTTCTTGCGGAACAGGTTCGAGGAGCATAGATGAGACTATCAAGATATTTCAGTTACTGATGAGGCTGAAGGAGTCGCTATTATGAACAGGGGTATCTTTATATCTTTTGAGGGGATTGAGGGATCTGGGAAAACAACACAGGCAAGACTCCTTCATGATTATCTTTATAAAAAAGGATTAAATCCAGTTCTTACAGAGGAACCAGGAGGGACGGATATTGGAAGAGAAATCAGGAAGATACTCCTTTCTCTGGGGCATTTCAATATGCATCCTGTTACAGAATTGCTGCTCTATAACGCCTCAAGGTCTCAGCATGTAAATGAGGTAATCTTACCAGCGATTAAATCAGGAAGGATAGTAATAACAGACAGATTCTCTGATTCAACCTATGCATATCAGGGCTGGGGAAGGGGTCTCGACAGGGATATTATTAACAGAATCGATGAAATATCGACAGGAGGAGTGAGGCCTGATATAACTATTCTTATAGATGTGGATGTCAATGTAGGGCTTATGCGTAATAGAAAGGCGAATAAGGTGGACAGGATAGAGCTTGAGGAGATAGAGTTTCATAGAAGGGTAAGGGATGGCTATCTCGAAATAGCAAGGCAGGAGCCCAATAGAATAAAGATAATTGATGGCTCTAAAGAGATTGAGGACATCCATAGGCAGGTAATAGCAGAGATGGAATCAATATTGACCCGTATGAGGTGAAGAAGAGATGAGATACCTTTACATTGTTGGAGGGCTTATCCTTATAGTCTTAGGGATATCAGGTATGACCTTTTTGAGATTTAGACCTCCTGAGTCAAAGGAATTTGTAAGGATAAATGACAGGGTTATTACGACAGAAGAGTTCGAAAAGCAATACGCAGAGGCAATTTCCTTTTACAAGCAGGAAAAGAGCAAAAAGGACTTTCTTGAAGACCTGATAACAAAGGAATTGCTCTTACAGGAGGCGAAGAAAAGGGGGCTCGACCTTAAGCCTGATTTCAGGAGGTCAATACAGAGTTATTATGAACAGACCCTTTTGAAGAATTTGGCCCAGGAGAGGATGTCAGAGATCAGGGTTTCAGTAACTGAAGAGGAGTTACGGTCCTATTACAAAAATATGGGCAAGGTTTTTATTATCAGAACTATTGTAACGCCTGATCAGGAAAGGGCGGAGGAGGCAATAAGGTCATTTCCTACTGATAAGGGAGAGTTAAAGACGCTTTATTTTGACGAGATTCCTGAAGACCTTGTTATGGATATATCAGGCCTTAGGGAAGGGGAGGTCCTTAAGAGGCCGGTGAAGTCAGAAAAGGGTTTTATCGTGTTGAAGGTAGAGGCGATAAGAAAGGTCAGTCTGCCACCCTTCGAAGAGGTCAGCAACGAGATAAGAAAGACTCTGGAAGAGAGAAAAAGGCGCACCGAGATGGAAAAATGGCTTGGTGAATTAAGGAAAAGGGCGATTATCAGCATAAGGCAGGAATCCCTTAGATAGGAGGTTCTGATGCAAGGACAGAGGACATGGAAGAGGAGAAATTATTTTATCAAACAGGACTTTCAGGGTAGGTTCATACTCCGTTTTTTTTCTCACTATTCTTCTGAGTGCGGTCGTATTTACAATCATACTAAGCATATTTTCTGCTCATACAATAACCATAACATACAGAGATTCCTTCCTGAGGATAGAAAAGACACCTAAAGCCCTCTTTTACGAGATCATCAGGGCCCACGGCCTTTATATCTTTCTCATAGGTGCGGGGATAAGCACCTTGTCTCTTTTCCTTTCTCATCGCATCGCGGGCCCTCTTTACAGGTTTGAAATATCTATTGAAGAAATTATAAAGGGTAATCTCTCTTTCAGGATAAAATTAAGGAAAAAGGATGAGGCTAAGGAACTTGCTGAGGCAATGAACAGGATGATCGAGACCCTTTCATCCTATATTTCACAGATAAGGGCTATTACTGATGACATCGAGACAAATATATTAGAGACAAAAAAAAACGATCGAGGAACAAAAAAGCGGGGCAGGGGAATCCCTCGATAAAACCATACAGGCACTGGAAGGACTAAAGAAGGCCCTATCATATTTCAAAACAGACAGGCTCTGAGCTTAGATGCATCTCTGGATTTTGAGGCTTGTCATTATCTTTCTTTTTCTTAATATCCCTACAGATCTATTTCCTCAAGGGTGGCTGTCAGAGGAAAAGATAGCGAGCAGATATGCAAGGATATTCTATGAAAGCGATGAAACACTGAGGCTGTTTAACAGAAGGGTAAAACTTGGGTTCCAATCATCGATTCTTAAAAAAAAGTATTCAGGTGAACTCACTGTGGAGAGACAGGTATCCGAGAAGATAGACATCATTGTCGACAGGGTAAAGGCCATCCTCGATATGTATCCAAAAAATTTCAGGATAGACATAAAGATAACAGCGGATTCAAACCTTGTCCAGTCCATCTATAAGAAGAGGTATTTCAAGGATGTAGAATTCATAGCCTTTTATTCACCGCAGGAGAGGGCAATCTATATATCAGCCGAGGACGCTAAATCGAATGTCCTTGCTCATGAACTTGCCCATTCCATAATAGATCAGTACTTTGGTGTTGCCGCCCCTGTGAAGATCCACGAGATTCTCGCACAGTATGTGGATGAGAACTTTGAGGAATAGATTGATTTTATCTCTTCCTTTGTGGTATAAAATATAACTCCTTGCCCTCATGAGGAATGAGGGCTGCTCTGCTACGGTGTCATTGACACAGGGCAGACACCGAAGGGTGAATCCATAAGGGGGTAAGATGAATATCTACGAAAATATAGTTATTATCAATGCCGCTCTCTCGGATGAAGAGATAGAGGCGGCGAATGAGAAGATCAAAGACCTCATCTCAAAGTCAGGGGGAGAGATTCTGAAGGTAGAGACATGGGGTCGAAAAAAGCTCGCCTATGAGATCAAAAAGCAGAAAAAGGGTTTTTATACCCTCCTGACCTTCAGGGCTGAGCCTTCCTTTATTAAGAAGCTTGAGGATTATTACAGGGTCTCTGATTTTGTGGTGAAGTACATGGTGATAAAGATGGGCAAGAAAGAGGCAGCTCATTTCATGGAAACCCTGAGCCAGGCAGAGGCCGTAAAGATAGAATCTGCAGAAACGCCTGCATAAAGGAAAACCAAGATGTATAACAGAATAATCTTAATCGGCAATCTCACTAAAGACCCTGAACTGCGTTATACGCCCCAGGGGACACCTGTTGCTAATTTCAGGATAGCTGTAAATTCGAGATATAAGCAGGCTGACGAGATGAGGGAAGAGACATTGTTTATTGACATCGTTGTCCTCGGCAAACAGGCTGAACCCTGTAGCCAGTACTTGAGTAAAGGAAGGCCTGTTCTTGTGGAGGGGCGATTGAAGGAGAGGAAATGGGAGTCAGAGGGACAGCAAAAGAGCAAATTCGAGGTCATAGCCCAGACTGTCAGATTCTTATCAAAAAGAGAGTCAACAGGTCAAACCTTTAATTCTAATGATTTGCCGCCGGAGGAGGTCACGGATCTCGAACCATTTTAATAGATTTGTAGCCATTTCTTGTAAACAAAAAGGATAAAGAGAGAAGGAGGAGGAATTGCAGCAGAGAAGATTTCAAAGGAGAAAATTTTGCAGGTTCTGCGCAGAAAAGGCAGAATATATCGATTATAAGGATATCAGGACATTAAGGGGATTTCTTACCGAGCGCGGCAAGATACTGCCAAGACGTATGACAGGTGTATGTGCAGGGCATCAGAGGCTTCTCACAGAAGCAATTAAGAGGGCAAGGCATATAGCCCTTCTTTCCTTTGTTGAGAGATAATCATGGCAGACCATAGCAGTAAGTGTTTAAGCATGACGGTACTTAATGCTCTACTGCTGAACTGCTTTACCTTAATTTGCATAAATTAGCCTGATATTGGGGGCTGGCATGGTGAAAAAACTTTTATCTGCGATACCTATAGCAACATTCAATAAACAT
>JBKBUB010000250.1:0-2056 GCA_046290925.1 Thermodesulfovibrionales bacterium
TAGCTGTTATGCTCCTCCTCATAATAGGAAGTTTTTTCATATTCGAGCATATCAGTTCCAATTTTGAGGAACTGAAGAATTATACAGAAGAACATAACAACCAGGAAAGACTCGCAAGGGAGATAGTTGGCTTCATTAAGGCAGTGGAGAGATGGGCTATAACAGGGGATCCAAATTTCAGGAGGGTTTATCACGAGAGACTATCAGGTGTTTACAAGGCCTTTGGTGACTTAGAAAAAAGCAGATTAAAGGAATCCATCTCTGAGATCGGTAAGGATTTTGAGGAACTGAAAAAGATCTCTTCCGAGATAATGGCTGCAGAGAAACCCTTAGAGGACATGGATGTAATCTTCTCCCTCAGGAGATTGAAGGTAAAGGAGGAAGAGATAAACCAAAGGCTCGAGGACATACATTCCTATTACATAAAGATGATCGACTCCCTTACAAAAAGGAGCGAGAGGATCAAGAGAGAGGTTGCCCTTTATCTTGCCTTACTCTTTATCTTCACATCCTTTGCCTTTCTCCTACTTGCCCTCTTTATGAGAAGGATGATTGCGGTTCCATTCAATGATATATTGACAGCAACGGACAGGATAATATCAGGTAACCTCGATTACAGGATAGCCTCAAAGAGAACAGATGAGTTTGGGGTCCTCGCTGATAGATTTGATTCAATGGTCGAGGAACTAAAGAAGATTAGCGAAAAGAACGAGGAACTGTACATATCTACCAGGAGTCAGCTTGAAAAACTAAAAACACTTAATGAGATAACAAAGGCCATAACATCTACCCTCGACCTTGATGAACTCCTTGGAAGGATTGCAGAGGAGGCAACAAGGCTACTGAAGGCTAAAGGTTGTGTAATAAGGCTCCTTGAGGATAATCAACTCATAATCAGGGCCTCTTATGGCCTCCCAAGGGAGATAGAAAAGATGATGACCGTTTCCCTCGGTGAGGGTATACCTGGGAAGGTGGCTAAGGAGGGTAGACCTATACTCGTAGAAGACCTCTCGAAATTGACAGATGACTGGAAGATACCATATCTCGAGGCAAAGTCAGTAATAAATGTACCATTAATAGTGTCCAATAAGGTAATTGGTACCCTTGGCCTATATGATAAGATGACTGATGATGGCATGGTGACCTCCTTTTCAGGCGAAGACCTCAAGACTGCCGAGGGCTTTGCCTCCCTTTCAGCAATAGCAATCGATAAGGCAAGGGCCTTCGAGATGCAAATGGAAAAGGAGAAAGAGGTAGCAGAGGCAAAGAAAAGGCTTGAGGTCCTTTTCGAAAGTGTCCAGAGCGGTATCGTAACAGTCGGGAAAGACTACAGGATAATCTCAGCAAACAGGTATGTAGAATCATGGATAGGAACACGAGTTGAGGATATCATTGGCAAAAATTGCATCGATGTCTTTCACGGAAAAGGGGGGATATGTCCTCACTGTGTGGCCCAGGTTACTTGTGAAACAGGAGATATTAATATCATTACCCAATCGAGTGGATTAAATTATGCTGAACTCTCATCTTATCCTATTAAGGATGCTGAGGGAAATGTAACGGAATGCGTTGTTCTTATTCAGGATATTACAGACAGGGTCCTGTATCATGAGGAGATGCTCAGCCTTTATAAAGAGGTTGCCCAGACAAAGGATTACCTCGAGAGTCTCATCGACAATTCTGCCGATGCCATTATCACTACAGATCTTAATGGAATAGTTACATCCTGGAACAAAGGAGCAGAGAGGATTTACGGCTACACAGAGGAGGAAGCTATTGGAAAGTTTCTTCCCTTTGTCCCTGATTTTCTGATCGATAAAGAAAGGGAAAACGCCGAGAAGGTTAAAAATGGGGAAGTCTTGAAGGACATAGAAACAATCAGGAAGAGAAAGGATGGCACCCTTTTTGAGGTAAGCCTCACCCTCTCACCTGTTAAGGATGTTTCTGGCAATGTTATAGGTATAAGTGGAATATCGAGGGATATATCAGAGAAAAAGAGGGTCGAAAAGGAATTAATAAGAAAGAACCAGGAGTTATCAAGACTCTTCTTTATCAG
>JBKBUB010000251.1:0-2040 GCA_046290925.1 Thermodesulfovibrionales bacterium
CCCATTTTCCTTACTTTAACAGGATTGATGCAACCGATCCTTTCAACAATAGATCTTATCTCATCGGTTGGGATATACCTCTTGTCACTCCAAAGATCCTTTGCACCTATTGGCATAAACTCAATAAACCTTATATGATATGCCTTCTTGAGGGTAATACGAGCAAAGTCCTCTATCTCATCGTCATTAAAACCCCTGATAGGAACCATATTAATCTTAATCGGCAGTAGACCAACACCTTCAGCCCTTTCAATCCCCCTAAGAACCTTGTTTATTTCTCCTCCCCTCGTTATTTCTCTGTATCTATCAGGCCTGAGGGAATCAAGGCTCACATTCACCCTGTTTAATCCTGCGGAAGCAAGCTCCTCAGCATATTCATTGAGAAGTATTCCATTAGTCGTAAGGCTTATGTCCTCGATCCCCTCGATATTTCTTATGGAGGAGATAAGAAAGGTAATCCCCTTCCTCGCTAAGGGCTCACCGCCTGTTATCCTTATCTTCCTTACACCGAGGCCTGCCGCAACCCTTACCACCCTCGTAATCTCTTCGTAGGTCAGAATCTCCTTATGTTCTACGGGTCTTACACCATCGGCAGGCATGCAGTATATGCATCGTAGATTACACCTGTCTGTAACAGAGATCCTCATGTAATCTATGATGCGGTTATATTTATCCCTGAGTTCCATGTTATCTCTTTTTCTTTATTGTTCCCTGAAGGTCTGTCTTTTTCTTCTTCGCTGTCTCTGCCTCCTTTGAATCAGGGAATTTCTCTATGAGTCTATCAAATATTACCTTTGCCGTCTTCTTATCCCCAAGTTCGAAAAAGGCCATACCCTGTTTTAACATTGCGCCAGGAAGTTTTTCACTCTGGGGGTAATTCTTTATCACCATCTCATAGGCAAGGATTGCACCTTCAAAGTCCTTTTCTGCATAATAGGTCTCCCCTATCCAGAACTGGGCATTGTCAGCAAGATCACTTTTGGGGAAGTCCTTCAGAAAGTTATTGAATCTATCCCTCGCCTCCTTGTATTTCTTTTCCTTGTAAAGTTCATAGGCCTGTTCATAGGCCTTTAATGGTTCTCCGCTTTTTTCCTCTACAACCTTTTCAGATGCCTTCTCCTCCTCGACCTTTTGAGTCTGCTTTTCCGTAGATAATCTGGCAAGTTTATCATTTAGCTCTTTCAATCTTGCCTCAAGGCTGTTGATCTGACCCCTCATGAGTTCTTTCTCTGTGTTCCATTCCTTGAAGGACTTGTCCGTAAAGAACTTGCTCTCCTCAAATCTTCCGCTCAGCACCTGCAGATCCTTTGAAAGGTCCGAGATCCTGCTAAGAATCATGGTCTGGCTTTCTCTTATGGCATTAAAACTCTCCTCTTTAACCGTGCCTGTTGATTGTTCCTTTAAACTGTTAATATCCCTCCTGAGATCAGAGGTCTCTTTTCTCAGTTCAAAGGTATCTCTCTTTAGTGAATTGACATCGTTTCTGAGGGAATCAATATCAGAGGTCGTGACGCAACCAATAGAGAGCAGTAGAACAACAGAGCAACAGAGCAGCAGACAGGCCTGCCAGGATTCATGCTTCTCATTTCGCCCTTTTGCCATCTTCACCTTACTTCTTCCCCTTAATTATTATAAAGTGATCTCTCCTGTTTTTTGCCCAGCAGTTCTCGTTCTGCTCCTTGCAGAGGGGCTTTTCCTCACCATAGCTGATTGTATCTATCCTGTTAGAAGGGACTCCGAGGGATATGAGATAATCCTTTGCTGCCTTTGCCCTTTTATCACCGAGGGCAAGATTATACTCGTTCGTTCCCCTCTCATCGCAGTGACCTTCAATCAGTACCTTATGATTATTGTTCTTTGTAAGGTAATCGGCTACAGCCTTAAGAGTCGGTTTTGCATCCTCCCTGATGTCATACTTGTCAAAGTCAAAGTGTATATCCTGAAACATCCCTGAAACCTCTTCAACCTTTGAAGGAATATCCTTTGACTCTACCTTGCTCAACTGTTCTTCTTTGATCCTTTCAGAAGGTTTAGCTGTTT
>JBKBUB010000252.1:0-2030 GCA_046290925.1 Thermodesulfovibrionales bacterium
TCTCTTGCAATATGAATGCAGGCAACTATATTACCCCTTTCATCCTTTAAAGGTGAGGCAGTAACGAGGAAATAACCACCTAAACGGTCAATATAAAGCTCCTGAGATTGTGCGTTGTCCGTACTGAACATCCTCTGGCATGGACAGGACCGCTGTCTCTCCACATCTGTTATACCACACATCAGTTCATAGCAGTAGTTTTTGTCTACATTCAGTCCAAGGCTCTTTATCTTCTTAAGGAGGGATTTATTTGCCCTTATTATCCTCCTGTCAGGCCCTATAAGGGCGATCAAATCAGGAATAGAGTCAAAGGTCTGCTCCCATTCAGTCTTTGCCTTTTCTATTTCCTTTTCTGTCCTTTTCCGCTTTTCTATCTCCATAAGGAGTTCTCTGTTTTTGTCCTCCAGTTCTTTTGTCCTGTCCTTAACGAGTACCTCGAGACCCTCCATGGCATGCTGAATCCTGAGTCTTGACTCCATCAATTTTCTATTGAGCCTCATTATGGTTATAACAAAGACTGTAAGTGTGGCGATTATACCGAGGGTTATGAGTATTAGATACCAGTATTGTCTGACAAAGGAATTCAATGTGACCTTCCCGTAATCTCTGTAGGGGCCAACTTTCAGTTCCTTCATCAGTTCATGGACAGGGTAATAATCAAGAGGAATAGTCCATCCTGCACTTTCAGACGCTATGGCTGCAATACTGTGAGGGGGCATGCTCAACAGGGCAATAGCAACCTTCTCGGATAACTCCTCTGGCACATGTCTTAATCTTGCAAAGGGCCATTCAGGATAAAGCCTTGTGCTTAAGAGAAAGGGAAAGCCATCAACCTTTTGTTCATTAATGACCTTTATGTCCTTAAGATTTATTATGCCCCTTTCAGCCATCCTCTCGATTATGTCTGTCCTTACTGTACCTGCATCCACCTCTTTCTTAAGCACAGCCATCACTACATTGTCATGGGTGTTGCCAAATCTGAGTTTGAGGTCATTGAGGGGGTTTATCCCTTGGTCTTTCATCTCTCTCCAGGCCATTCTAAAGCCACCAAGGGAGGTCTCATCAACAGCCATGAAGGTCTTTCCCTTGAGGTCTTTCAATTTTTTTATATCATCCCTGTCAGACCTCGTGAATACAACACCACCAAAAACTGTAAAACCCCTGTCCTTCCATCTGTTTTTGAGGGTAGCTATCCTGCTTATCCCAAAGGCAGATTCGAGTTCCACATAGATGGAGGTATTTGTTATGATGAAGTCGATCTTCCTCTCCCTCGTGGCAGGGCCTATCTCATTAAAGTCGAGAGGAACTATAGTGAATTTGCTACCTGGTATGCTCAAGGTAAGATAATCTGCTGTTGGGGACCATCTCTTAATTGCCTCTTCTTTCCCGCGGTAGGCAAGGACGCCGATCTTTATCTCATCAGAAAGGGCAATAGTTGGAAGGAGGAGGAATACTGATAAGATTATTAACCTTACGATTGCCATTCAAGTACCTTTCTAATCGTCTCTGCTACATCGCTAAGTCTGTAAGGCTTGTTTATAAGGCCTGCGAAGCCTTCCTTTTCAAGGATATCCATCTTATCAGCGGAATAGCCACTGGATATTATGACCTTTGCATTGGGGTTTATCCTCTTTATCTCCCTGAAGGCTGTCATTCCATCCATTACTGGCATGACCATGTCCATTATGATCAGGCTGATCTCCTTACCCTTATCCTTGTAAATCTCTACTGCCTCTTTACCATTCGATGCGGTGATCACCCTGTAACCGAGGGATTCGATAATAGACCTTCCAACATCCCTTATCATCTCCTCATCATCAACGAGGAGGATATAAGGAAATGAGGTTAAAGGGGATACTGTAGAATATATATTAATATCTCTGCCGCCTGCATCCCTTACCCCTGGGGCTTCCATGACAGGCAGATAGACCCTGAACTCTGTTCCTTTATCCTTTTCACTGTAAAAGCTTATCCATCCATCATGGGAAGATATTATACCGTATGTTACAGAAAGGCCGAGCCCTGTTCCC
>JBKBUB010000253.1:0-2025 GCA_046290925.1 Thermodesulfovibrionales bacterium
CGAGGGTCATATAAGCACTCCTTCTTTTATTATATCCTGATAAAAGGGTGTCTTTATTTCTCTCTCCATCTCGAATACCTTAATGTCCTTTATTACAGGGGCAAAAGGTATCCCGGTTTCGAATTCTTCATCGGAGAATATATCTATTATCTCTTTTTCTATCTCCACATCCTTATTCCTCACGATGACGAGCACATCAAGGTCTGACCACTCTCCGTGATCTCCTCTAACCCTCGAACCAAAGGCATAAAGAGAGATTATCCTTTCAGGAAGCCTCTCCCTGAGCCTTTCCCTGATTCTTTCCAACGCCTTTCTCTCATGGGCAAACATAGGAACAACTTATCATATCATACCCCATAACCAATTACTATGACCTAAGTTGCAAACCCTTTATTTTAAATGTACAATTTTAATAGAAAGGAGGGGTTTAAGATGTGGTATGTATCTATCTTTGATGCGAGGAAGGATGTTTCCTTAGATCAGATTCAGCAGGAGAGAGAAAAGTGGCTTGAGATGGGTAAAGATAAGTTCTTTATCCAGAAGTGCAAGAGGATAGAACGTTTCGAGGTTATCGGTTCCTGGCCTTTAAGGATAATCTTTGTTATAGAAACAGATGACCCTCGTGTCCTGAATCTTCTGTCGCACCATTTTGGTAATCTATGGAATTCTGTAAGCTACCCTGTTACAAAGAGAAGCATCCTCGAGGCCCTGGAAGGCGAGCACTTTGTTATCGGAGGGTGAGAGAGGAGATTAAATCAAATAATGAAGGGTATTCTTCTCTCAGGCAGGTTATCTCTTCATTGAGCATTCTCAGGGCCTCCGGCACGAACTTAAGGAAATATCTTTTCCCCTTCACTACCGAAAGAAAGCCATAAGCACCGAGGGCCTGCATGTGCCTCTGGAGACGGCAGGGAAGGAGCGAATTTAGAAGGCCATCAGGATCAAAAGAGGAATATTCTGACATCCTCATAATATAGTACTCCAAAAGCCTTGCTCTCATGGCATCACCCATTCTGTAATAGGGATCCCAGAGTATCGATGCTATGTCATAGGCAGGTGGCCCTATCCTTGCTCCCTGATAATCTATGATTCGAGGTTCATCCTCTTTTATCATGATGTTCTGAGACTGAAAATCCCTGTGAATTACTGTTTTTGGAAACGAATCAGCCTTTTGAGCAAGCCTGTCAAGGTCATCGAAGACAGTAATCTTTATCTTTAAGTTTTTGAAGAAGGGTTTTACAAACCGCTCAATAAAGTAATCTGTCTCCCATCTGAAGTAATTGTAATCAAAGACCCTTTCTCTGAGTAAAGGGCACTCTGATATATTCTCAATAAGCCCTGAATGGATAGACAGAGCTATATCCAGGATCTTTCGGTATATCATCTCTATTTGATCCTCATTCCTTCTGCACTTAAGCCAGTTATAAAGGGAGGTATCTCCCAGGTCTTCAAATATAGCGATTCTTTCTTCGGGGTCGAAAAGATGAAGTTCTGGGACAGGTATATTATGCCTCCTGAAGAATCTCGTGTACTCTATATGCCTATGGAAATCAGGGTCACTCTGAGGGTATTTGACAATGACCTCCTTTTGCATACCGTCCTCTGTCTTCTGTCTGTAATACCTCCTATCAGAGCCTCCTGTGCCTATGAGGATCATGCCGTTCTCCAAATCGAAGACCTCTTCTTCAGCGAACCTTATTTCAAAGTCAGGACCTAATATAGTGTTTTCATATTCTCCTGATTGGAGGATTTTTCTGTCGATAATAATGCAATTTCTTAATGATACACCGTCGCAGAATCTGCATTCCCCTTCTATTGAGACAAAGCCTCCCGTGTTTACCGTCGAACAGTCAGAGCCTTCAGCAAAGATGGTTTCTCCCTCCTTTCTTAAGGCATCAAATACTGCCTTTGCATAGGTATAGGGTCTTCCTATATCTGTCCAGTAAGCGCCTGTCACATCTATTGTCAATATTCTCTGGCCTACCTTAATTGCCTTTATCCATGCCTCTGTGATAGGAGAATAAC
>JBKBUB010000254.1:0-2020 GCA_046290925.1 Thermodesulfovibrionales bacterium
ATTATAGCTGCTGCAATTGAGATAATGACCCAGTTTTCATCTCTACTGGTAATCAATAGATCACAATCCCTGTAGCCTTTCCAGAAAGAAAACCTTTTCCACTCAAAGCTGGCTACAGGATTCCCTTTATCATCCTTAACTTCACCATGTTGAGAACCTACTATGAAGGGATTCTTAAAAACTACCGTCCCGATCTTTTTATCGCAGTTATCCCTGATCTCATAAGTTAAAAAGGAACTGAAATGCAACCATTTCCGTCCTATCTTTTTTGGTTGGAAGGTTATTAATAGAGAATTACCAGTTCCTGCTAATTTGTAGGAAGCTACACAAAAAGAAGACTTCCTTTTGATTATGTATCGATTAGAGTTTCTTAAACCAACCATCTCTATCTCTAAAGGAAAGAGCAAACGAAATTTTGTGTAACCCAGAAATCTTATGCACGCAGTAGATTGTATCCCATTTATGTGATATAAAATATTACCATCTTGCCAGATATAAAACTCGGCAGGAGACAGGGTGCTTGAAAGATTCTCAATCTTTAAGTTCATTATTTGATGTAAAATATTATACATTAAATCGAGATGGGGATGATGAAGCGGTGGGAATTTGAAGACTACACAGACAGAGAAGAATATTGATCTGAATGATGCCTTTAAAAGTGCCCTCCATCATATGGAGGAGACTGAAGGTCATGTCTTTGTAACAGGCAGGGCAGGGACCGGGAAATCAACTCTTCTCAATTACTTCAGGGAAAGGACCGAGAAGAATATAGCAGTGCTGGCTCCAACAGGTGTTGCAGCGGTAAATATAAAGGGTCAGACGATTCATTCCTTCTTTAATTTCAGGCCTGACATAACACCCCATACAATTAAGGAGGTAAGGCCGAAGGATAAAGATATTTACAAAAAGCTCGATGCCATCGTGATTGATGAGGTCTCAATGGTAAGGGCAGACCTCCTCGATTGCATAGATGGTTTTTTGAGATTGTATGGCAGGAAAAAGTCCCTTCCCTTTGGGGGTATTCAGATGATCTTTATAGGAGACCTTTATCAGCTTCCACCTGTGGTTACATCAAGGGAGAAGGACCTCTTTACCGAGTATTATAAGAGTCCCTATTTCTTCGATTCCAAGGCCTTCGAAGGTCTTGACATGGAATTTATCGAACTCGAGAAGGTCTATCGCCAGAGTGATGAAGGCTTTATAAGGCTCCTGAATCGGATAAGAAATAATACTATTTCAGATAACGAGATTGAAGAGTTAAATAAGAGATACATCCCTGATTTTTTGCCTGATAAAGAATTTTATGTATATCTTACGACAACGAATGAATCTGCTGACAGGATAAATAGGGAAAGGCTTGAAGAGATAAGATCAAGAGGATCGACCTATCATGGGATTCTCGATGGCGAATTTGGTGAAAGAGAACTTCCAACCTCACTGGCCTTGAATGTGAAGGTTGGCGCACAGGTAATGTTGCTTAATAATGATGCCTTAGGAAGATGGATAAATGGTAGTATTGGCAGGATAGTGGACATCGAAAAACAAAAAGGCGATCCTGATATAATCTGGGTTAAGCTTAAAGAAGGTTTGGTTGTTGATGTGACGCCCTATCAGTGGGAGATGTTTGAGTTCAATTATGATAAGACATCAAAGAAGATAACCTCTGATGTTGTTGGCACCTTTATCCAGTACCCCCTGAGGCTTGCCTGGGCGATAACGATTCATAAGAGCCAGGGACTTACATTTGATAGAGTGATCATAGACATAGGCAGAGGCACATTCTCACACGGTCAACTCTATGTTGCCCTTTCGAGGTGTACATCCCTAAAGGGTCTCATATTAAGGAGACCGATAATGAAGAAACATATTTTCATGGACAGAAGGGTTGTCAGTTTTGTCACGAGATTTCAATACAAGAAGGCTGAAGAAAGACAACCCCGTAGCGAGAAGATAACTATCCTGAAGGAGGCTTTGAGGGGGAAAAGGCCTGTTGAGATAATCTACCTTAAGGCGAGGGACG
>JBKBUB010000255.1:0-2014 GCA_046290925.1 Thermodesulfovibrionales bacterium
CTATAGGTATCGCAGATAAAAGTTTTTTCACCATGCCAGCCTCCAATATCAGGCTAATTTTTGCAACGTTTGGGTAATATCACCTATCATCCCTCACCTATTAACCAAAATAGGCTAATTTTTGCAACATTAAGGTTTACTCAGCTATTATACATATACAAAACTACATTTTGCTATCCCAGAGATAAGTCTCGATAGTCTTTAGAAGGGGGGCATATGTCTTAGGATCAAGGGCGGAGATTGCAATAGCGCCATATCTTTTCATTAACCCCTCCCTTTCTTCGTCAGATATCTTATCTATCTTGTTAAAGACGAGGATCTGTGGCTTATCATTAAGATTCAGGTCCCTCAATATCTTTTCCACTGATGATATATGCTGCTCGAATCTCGGATTTGATGCATCAACAAGATGTATCAGAAGGTCTGCATCCTCAAGTTCTTCCAATGTTGACCTGAAGGCTGCGAAGAGGTCATCAGGAAGGTCTCTTATAAAACCAACAGTGTCGGTAATTATTATCTCCCTTTCTCTTGGAAACCTTAGTCTCCTGCTTGCTGTATCGAGGGTTGCAAATAAACGGTTTTCTACAAAAGTATCACTTTTCGTAAGGTTATTGAGAAGGGTTGATTTCCCGGCATTTGTATAGCCTATTATCGAAACGATCGGTATCCCTGTCTCTACCCTCCTGTGTTTTCTCTGTCTCCTTGCCTCTGAAAGTATCCTGAGTTCCTTTTCAAGTAAGGAAATCCTGTCCCTGACGCGTCGCCTGTCTATCTCGAGCTTCATCTCACCAGGACCCCTGCCACCGATTCCTCCTGTTAGCCTTGACATGGCCGTGCCCTTTCCTGTTAATCTTGGCAATCGATACTTCAACTGTGCCAACTCTACCTGTACCTTTCCATCCCTGCTATGGGCGCGCTGGGCAAAGATATCAAGAATAAGCTGACACCTGTCTATTACCTTCAATTCTGTCATCTCACTGATCGAACGAATTTGCGAGGGCGAGAGGTCCTGATCGAAGATGAGCATTGTTGCGCCCTTATTCATAGCGCTGATTATCAATTCCCTTAATTTCCCCTCTCCCATGAGATATTTAGGATTTATCTCTTTTGGTCTCTGAATAATTGTGTCGAGGACTACCACGCCTGCTGACTCCGATAATTCCTTTAATTCTTCCATGGATTCTTCTAAATCATATCGGGGCCTCGTTGAGACGCTGACGAGTATTGCCCTTTCCCTGTTATCTCCAGGCCTGAACGTCCTTTGCCTCTGCATCTCCTCCTCAAGGGACTCAACAAAGGCCTGAAAATCGATTTCGAGGTGATGGATGTTTTCAGGAGGTAGTATCTCTACATTTTTTTCATTACCATGAGGCATTAGATGGGCGATGTAGATATTATCAGGCAAGGAATTCCTTATTCCTATAGCAGCGATTATATCAAACCTGAGTAGAGATAGGTCAGTGAGGTCATCCTGTGTAAGAGGTTCATTTCCAAGATGCGTATGGATAAATCTTAGTCCTCTAAGGGCCTTTCTGCCGAGTGGATAATCATTCAGGTCAGGGATGAATATGCCTTTCTTATCACCTACGACTACATGGGAGATCTCGCCTGACCTTGTTATTATGACACCTATCTGCCTTCCTATGTCGCTCGATAATTCGGTTAGATATCTGGCGAGTTCAGGGGTGATGAGTTTATCTTTTGGAATCCTTCTCCTGTATACCCTTTCGAGGGCATGGAGTTGATGACCTTTAAGACCTGATGTGTAACCGTAGATTGATGCTATCTCTTACGTCCTCCTTTTCTATTTTAACATGAATTAACCTTAATGTTGAATAAATTTGGAGGCTGGCATGCCTCAAATAAATGGGTGATGGGTAAATGGGCTTTAGGCTTAGTGCGACCGAGCGACCGTGCGACAGTATATTTATGGAAATTTAAATATTCCTACAGACTGTCGCACTGTAGCACTGTCGCACTATCGCCTTCAGCCTATAGCCTATTCACCACTTCA
>JBKBUB010000256.1:0-1998 GCA_046290925.1 Thermodesulfovibrionales bacterium
TATTCAGTAAGCTCATCATAAAGCCCTTCCTCACAATTTATCTCTCCATCAATATCCATCGTATATCTTGGGCTTCCATAGAAACTCATAGCAAGGCCGCCGATTAATATAATCTCTGCACTTTTATTTTTTTCTTTCAGAAAATCCTCAATCAGGGATATATAGGGTTTAACATAATCCTGCATATACCAGACCTTTTATAAACTCTCTTATTTTTTCTCTGTAAATCCTCAGCCTTACTTTATAGGGTGTGAGCCTCTGCTCTTTATATAACCGCTCCAGAGGTCTGTTTTCAGGCAATAACCATCTAAAAGCAAGATACCAGCTTAAGGCATCTTCAAGACTTGTTTTAATCTCTGGATTATGACTATAAGGCAAGAGGGCATTAACAAGTTCAGGGTTTAATAAGAATTCTATCCAGAGATGTTTGAGGAGTCTCTCATTAAGAAAGAGTTCTTCAATTTCTTTGATTTCCTTTTTTGACAGGGACGAGAGATATTTAAAATTTATTTCCATAAAATATTTTACTAGAAATCTTAAGATTATCACCCTTATATTATCAGGGATCCGAATACCGTATCAAGGGTGATGAAGCTAAGCTTTATTGCCCAATATCTCGTGAATTGTGAAAAAGGGGTCACCTATAAAAATAGGCTGTCAAGTTAAAAAATGCACACCTCTGGTTAGACCGTTTTCCTAAAGGGTCTCTTATAGGACCATTAAATATCAGTCACCTATCCGTGCTCCAAAGGGCACAATATATTATCGGATACCGGCCTCTCAATCAGATCTACAGGGCTTTACCTTAAATGGTAAGCCATGACCCCAGGGAGATAGCCGGTTTAACCCTTCATAAAGGCTTTATTATCTCTTAGCATGTAATAGATAACCTTAAGCATCTCCCTTGCTACTGCAACTCTTGCTGTGTTCTTTCCATGACTCCTTGATATCCTTGAGTAGAGCTTCTTCATTCTGGAAGAACCATTTACAAAATGATGTGACAACTCTATGAGTATCCATCTCAGCCATCTTGAACCCTGTTTTGTGATTGAGCCATATCTGGTCTTTCCTCCAGAGGAATGAATCGACGGAACTAACCCTGCATAAGAACAGAGCCTTCTTGCACTGGGAAATCTATATACATCTCCTATCTCGCTTATGATCAATAGGGCAGAGTAATAACTTATGCCAGGGATTGTAGTTAAGAGCTTCGCCCGGGGATTGTCTTCAACAATACCCTTAATGGTCTCTGTTACTTCTTTAATCAATCCATTTAAGGTTTCAACTAACCTTATATATCCATCTATGCCTTGCTTGTAGCAGACACGCAGGTTCAAGGCCTTCAGATACCTCATTGCCTTCTTGCCAAAGATGTCAGAAAACTCAATGTCAATACCATTCTTTGAAAGGATCGCATGAACTTTGTTCTTTATGGATGTCCTTAAAGAGACCAGCGATGCCCTGTATCTCAAGACCTCTTTTATATCTCTTATATGCCTTGGTGGAATATAAGATGTTGGTAGCAAATCTGTCCTTAAAAGATGTGCAAGGATTGTTGAGTCTATCCTGTCTGTCTTTATCCTTGCCTCTGCTATCGCCCTCGTCTTTAATGGATGGGCAAGGTATATCTCAGGGGATTTATCTTCAAGGAGTTCATAAAAGTAATACCAGTTGCCTGTTGCCTCAAGGGCTATCTTGCTTCCAGCAGGAAGACCTTCTGCATACCTTAATAAGGTTTGAGGGTCATTGCTTAGCCTTACTTGTTCCAATACCCTTCCTTTCTCATCCATCTTTGTTGCAATTGAGTACCTTTTGTGATAATCTACACCTACATACATGGCTGCACCTCCTTAAAGGTTTTGTTCGTCCCCATCGGGACAGAACCTTTATCCTGCCCTATGCAGGATTGGTCCTTTGAGACCCATTATAACCCAAACGTTGCAGAAACTTTCTTCAAATTTTTAGTTTTAAAACTCAGGCAGCCTTTCTCAATTCTTC
>JBKBUB010000257.1:0-1994 GCA_046290925.1 Thermodesulfovibrionales bacterium
ATGATACCTTCTTTTACAAGGGCCTCACCTAACTTCATTTCATCAAATTACCTCCTCGATTCTTTTTAATAGCCCTTCGACCGTAAAGGGTCTCCCATCGTATCTGTTGATATGTTTATTAAAGACAAGTCCTGTCTCTGCCTTCACCAACCTTGCAAACTGGCCTGTTGCATTGTGTTCTATACACACCGTAACCTTTGCCTCTCTGAGAATTTTTAGATAATCAAATTTATTCGCTTGTGGAAATGGCCATATCTCGCTGAAGTGGAGCATAGCGGTCTTAAATCCCGATGAGAGAATATCCACACACTCTCTTATAACACCATAAGTAGAACCCCAGCCGATGAGTACGATCTCTGCATTACTGTCACCATAAAGAAGTGGTGGTTCAATCTCCCTCTGTATGAGAGGAAATTTTCTGAGCAGTCTCTTTTCAACCATCCTTATCCTTGTCTCTGCATCCTCTACAATATGACCATCCTCATCATGCTCATCACTATCAGTGACAACGAGGTGTCTGGACTCACCAGGGATTGCGAGAGGCGTTACTCCCGTGTCTGTAAAGGCATGCCTCTTATATTCCATTATATCCTTCAAATTCTCAGACCTGAGTCTGTAATCATTGAACCTGAGCCTGCCGGGGTCGAGATTTTCGTAGGTCCATTCGGAATCAGCAATGTACTGATCAAAGAGTATTATGGCTGGAACCTGATATTTCTCTGTAAGGTCAAAGGCCTTGTTGGTGAGATAGAGAGCCTGCTCTGGTGAGCCAGGGGCAAATATTATCCTCGGGAATTCGCCATGGGCAGTGTAAAGGGCAAAGTTAAGGTCAGCCTGTTCTGTCCTTGTCGGAAAACCTGTTGCAGGGCCAGGTCTCTGGCCGAGGGCGATAACAACAGGTGTTTCTGTCATCCCTGCAAGAGAAAGGCCTTCAACCATCAGGGCAAAGCCACCACCTGATGTCCCTGTCATTGATCTCGCACCAGCAAAGGACGCTCCAAGTGCCATATTTATGGCAGCGATCTCATCCTCTGCCTGTTCAACTACTATACCGTATTCATGTGACTTCTCTGCGAGAAAATTCATTATACCTGTTGAGGGTGTCATTGGATAGGCTGCATAGAATTTTAAACCTGAACTTATAGCACCAAGGCCTATAGCCTCGACGCCGTTAATTAGCAACTTAGGTTTTTCTATGATTGTTACAGCAAATGAACACTTAGGGCAGTTCTTTACCGCGTAATCGTACCCAGCAATGGCAGAGTCTATATTTGCCTTTATAACCGTTTCACCCTTTTTCTTGAAGGTATCCTTTATTATCTGGAGCAAAATCTCTGGATCCATCCCGAGCATTCCAAGGACAGAACCAACAGCCACGACATTCGACATTATCTTGTTTCCACCGTGTCTAAGGGCAAGGGACTCAAAGGGGATATCTAAGTGATTTGGCCCCTTTGTATCAGGAGAATATCTCAGCGCTTCGGAGTCATAGACTACGATGCCAGCCTCATTAAGTTCCCCCTCATGCAATCCTATGCCTGCCCTGTCGAGGGATATCAATATATCTATACCTTCCCTCGATGCCGAGATAGCCTTGTCAGAAAACCTTATCTGGTAAAAGTTGTGACCTCCCCTGATACGGGATTCGTAATCCTGATGGGTAAAGACATAATAACCTGTCTTGGAGAAAACCTTTGCTAATGTACTACCTATAGTCTGGATACCCTGTCCTGCCTCACCGCATATCTTGATTGTGTAATCCATTACTCACTCCCTTTCTGAAAGGATTGTACCTGTCTCATCCTCCTTGCGAGTTCCCTTAATGCGTCAGGCAGGCTCATACCCTTATCCATCAGGTCTCTTACAAACCTTGCCTTTGCAAGCTCATTTATTATCTTCTCTGAGGATTCATCTCTCAGACAGATGTTCTGGCCTGTCTCGATCTGCTGTGTTATACAGCCCTCAATCTGCTCAGGCGTGAATCTCTTTGAGAG
>JBKBUB010000258.1:0-1949 GCA_046290925.1 Thermodesulfovibrionales bacterium
ATTCTTAAAGACAGGGGATATTATAGCCAGTATAGAAGGCAGTTCGATTATTTTTGATTCGCCTTCTTCAATGCCATTACTCTTCATTAACAGGTCTGGCAAGTATCTCTTTACCATTTCTGAGTCGCCAAGAAGAAACCTTACATCTCCTTTATCATTAAAAAATCCTGTATCAGCCATTACTATTCCCTTATGTCTGAGTTCCCTTTTAACGAGTGAATCAAAATCTTCCTTCCTGACTAAGTCCTTCTCTGAGAGTTCGTGGGCGATCTCAGAGACCTCTTCCTTCATAAAGCCTATATAAGAGCCAATCGTTTCCGCTATAGACCGGGCAAGGAGTAACTGCTGTTTATTAAACTGTTCCGCCATATCGAGTTGCAATGTATTCTGGAAGAAGATATTGAGCGTAATAAGGGCCGAGACAACAATGATCAAAATCCCTATAATGATGAAATATCCCTTCATGATCCTGCTCCGAGCGTTAAATATGCAACAGGATTCAGATCCAGTCCGGCCACAATTCCCCTTTGATAATTATAGTAACCTGCCAGTGCGATCATTGCTGCATTGTCAGTACAATATGCTAAAGGCGGCATAAATAATCTTAATCCCTTCTCTTGAGCTATACCGATTAGCTCTTTTCTCAAGGTGCTATTAGCTCCAACCCCACCTGATACAGCAAGGGTCTTTAGGCCTTCGATTTTTAAAGCTAACTCAACCTTTTTAATAATTACATCTATTACAGCAGCCTGAAATGATGCAGCAATGTCCTCTATCCTCTGTCTTCTGACCTCTGTCCTCTGAATCTCCAGTCTCACTGCTGTCTTTAAACCGCTGAAACTGAAATCGAGACTCCCTGGAAGATAAGCCCTTGGATATGGAATAGCATCAGGGTTGCCTTCCCTTGCAAGACTATCAATCACAGGACCTCCTGGATAACCCAGACCAAGGAGTTTTGATACCTTATCATAGGCCTCTCCCGCTGCATCATCCCTCGTCCTGCCAAGTTCCTTGTAAAGGCCAAAACCATCCACCCTGTAAAGACTCGTATGACCACCTGATACAATAAGGGAGAGAAAGGGAAACTCGATATCGAGGACAGAGCCATCCTCCTTAAGGAAACTCGAGAATATATGTCCTTCAATATGATTCACAGGGATTAAAGGAATATTTCTCGAATAGCATAGGGCCTTTGCAAAGGAACATCCCACAAGGAGAGAGCCGATAAGGCCCGGCCCATGACATACCGCTATCCCTGAAAGGTCATCAAGCCCTATTCCGGCCACCCTTAACGCCTCTTCGGTAACAGGCCATATCATCTCGATATGCCTTCTTGAGGCAAGTTCAGGCACGATCCCCCCATACCTCTTATGAACTGTTTCCTGGGAAGAAACTATACTTGACAAAACCCTTTTCCCGTCCACAATTACCGCTGCCGCCGAATCATCACAGGAGGTATCTATGCCCAATATAAACATCGATTCTATTGCAACTCCTGTAATCTTACCCCCTTTGGAGGGCTAAATTCAAAAAGCGAGTCAGGTGCGCCTGCATTTATATTGACATCCCTGAGCCTTATCTCTATCCTGTTTGATCTTTTATCGGTTATTATTAAAGAACCAATTGGAAATTGACCCTCTGAAGGTTTCAATTCAATTGATATGATACCTCTCATCGATCTCTTAGGTTTAAGGATAAGGTTTCCCTGCCTTTCTTCAACAGCGAAATCACTATCAATGTTGCCAAGCCCTGATAGGAGTGCAACAGGGGTCTGTCCGTACAATTCAGGATCAAACCTTTGCCTGAGTGCCTGCTTGAGTTTTTCTTGATAAATTATCATATCCGTTCCTTTTATTATGATCTCTGTCTCGTCATTTCCGCCTGTATAATGCCACTTCATCTTTGAGGGCATCTTAACAATAAAATTGCCGCTATAGACTTCGGTCTTC
>JBKBUB010000259.1:0-1917 GCA_046290925.1 Thermodesulfovibrionales bacterium
GCACTATTGCCTTAAACCCATTACCCATTTATTTGAGGCATGCCAGCCTCCAAATTTATGCACATTTAGGTTTAACATCTCTGTTAAAATCATGACGAAGCTGAACCCCTGCCATAGACTGATAAAAGTGCCTTCTTTTTTTCTATTATTATCTCCTTTGTATCCTTAATCTTTAATGGTCTTTCTCCCCTGGACAGATTAAGCAATATGCCTATTGCACTCATATTCACGAGGAGTGAAGACCCACCGTAACTTATGAAGGGCAGGGGGAGACCCTTTGTTGGTACAACTCCTGTAGCAACAGCAAAGTTTATAAGGGACTGAAGCACTATCATTATTGTGAGACCGATGGAAAGATAATAACTGAATCCGATCTCGAGCTTACTTGCAATGGATATACCCCTTATGAAGATAAATAAAAACATCAAGATAACCGCCACAGCACCTATGAATCCGAGTTCCTCACCGATGAGGGAGAATATAAAGTCTGTATGTATCTCGGGGAGAAATGATAGTTTCTGTTTACCTTCACCAAGGCCCACTCCTGTTAGCCCTCCACTTCCAAGGGCAATAAAGGATTGTATCAACTGAAAGCCTGAATCCTGGGGATCGCTCCAGGGATCGAGGAAGGCGAGCACCCTCTTCAGCCTGTACGGCTTCATTGCCAGTTTTATTATTACAGGAATAGCGAGGGTCGACAAAAACATAATATATCTCAGTCTTGTCCCTGCAAGAACAAGCATCGTCAGGGTTAGTATGCCGAGATTTATGAAGGCACCAAAATCAGGCTGAATAATAAATACTATCTGAAATACTGCTATTATGCTGACAGGTATCAGGAAAGAGATAAAGCTGTCCTTTTTGAAGTAAGACGTGGATAGGTATCTTGCAAGGAATATGACCATAGATAGTTTAACCAGTTCCGATGGCTGAAAGGTTGATGGCCATAATCTTATCCATCGCCGAGCGCCACCAACAGTAATCCCCACCTTCGGTATGAACACTGCAAACAGAAGGATAAAGGAAAAGATCATCAGTGGCATAGAAAGCCTGGCAAGCAATTTAGGTTCCATCTTGTAAGCAAGATACATAAAAAAGAAGCCTATAGCCATGGTAAAGAGGTGTCTCTTAAAGTAATAAAAGGAGGTAAGGTTCTTCTTTGCTGCAAGTGGTGTAATCACAGATGTGGAGCTATAGATCATGACGGCACCTGTAAGGAGCAGAAGAAGTGTTACTATCAGAAGTCCCTTATCTATGTTGCCTCGCATTTCTTATAGCCCCTTTACTATATCCTTGAACTGCCTTCCTCTGTCTTCAAAATCCCTGAACATATCAAAGCTTGCACAGGCTGGGGATAGGAGCACCACATCTCCCTTTGTGGCCTTTTCTTTTGAAAATCTAACAGCCTCTTCGAGGGATGATGCCATGATAGTCTCTGTCAGGTCTCCCAATGCCCTTCTTATCTTCTCTCTCGCCTCACCTATGAGTATCAGGCACTTCACCCTTTCTTTAACAAGTGGTCTTAGCAGGGAAAAATCGCCTGCTTTGTCCCTGCCACCTGCAATAAGTATGACGGGTTCTGAGAAACCCTCCAGGGACTTTAGAACGGCACCCACATTCGTTCCCTTTGAATCATTGATGAATCTTATTCCGTCTAATTCTCTGACAAATTCGAGTCTGTGTTCAAGACCGTGGAAACCCTTAAGTGTTCTTACAACCGCCTCTATACTGCATCTTGAGAGGATTGCCATTGTTGAGGCAGCCATTGCATTTTCGAGATTATGAAGACCCTTAATCATTACATCCTTATTATCAATCAATTCCTCATGAAGTGAAATTTCAGGGATATTACAGAAGACCTTTCCATCCCGAGAATACAGGCCTTTCACCTCTTTTTTGCGACTAAAGAAAAAGACC
>JBKBUB010000025.1:0-10902 GCA_046290925.1 Thermodesulfovibrionales bacterium
AACGGAATGGCTGTGATGAGGGGTCCGATGAATTTTTCTACTAACGAGGAGTGTGGTTTTCTTATCGATGGGTTTGAGTATCCACCTCTTCTCATGACCCCTTATAATCCACCTTATTATAACGATTTCATGGAGAGATACGGGATGGTGAAGGCAAAAGACCTCTATGCTTTTATCCACGATGTAAGGGACAAGCTTCCTGAAAAGATCCTGAGGGTCGCTGCAGTAGCAGAGAAAAGAGGGATAACCGTAAGACCTGTTAAAAAGGCTCGATTTAACGAGGAGATGCTAATTTTCAAGGAGGTTTATAATTCTGCGTGGGAAAGGAATTGGGGTTTCATACCCCTTACGGATGAAGAACTGTATTATCTCGGAGCTAAGTTAAAGGAGATAGTGATACCCGATCTGACATTAATAGCAGAGGAAGAGGGTGTGCCTGTTGGCTTTATGGGGCTTTTACCTGACTTTAACCATGTATTAAGAAGGATAAAGGGAAGATTGACCCCTATTACAATCATTAAGGCCCTCTATTATTCGAAGATGATTAAAGACCTCAGACTCCTCCTCCTTGGCATAAAGAAGGAATACAGACACAGGGGGGTAGATGCCCTTCTCTTCAGGGAGGGCTTTAAGGCCGTGAGAAAAGGAGGATATAAAAGGGTTGAGTTCTCCTGGATACTTGAGGACAACACCCCTGTTCAGAGGCTTGTGGAAATGATAGGTGCAAGGCTCTATAAGAGATACAGGATCTATGAACAGTTAATCGCTTAGAGATTAACCCTCCTTAAAACCAATACAGTATTTATACCACCAAAGCCAAAAGAGTTTGATATAGCAATATCTATATTGGTCTGTTTTGATTCCTTAAATATCTGAATCAGGCACCTATCATCTATCTCGGAGGTGTTTATGGTGGGTGGTAAGAGCTTTTCTTGAATTGACAAAAGTGTTACCGCTACCTCAAAGGCCCCTGAGGCTGCAAGCATATGACCTGTCATTGACTTTATAGCCACCGCTGGTATCTTCCTATTACCAAAGACCGATCTCAAGGCATCTGATTCAACGAGGTCTCCTATCTGCGTGCCCGTACCGTGGGTATTTATCATATCTACGTCCCTCGGATCAAGGCCTGCACTTCTTAATGCTTCCTTTATTGATTTTGCCTCTCCAGCGGTTGAAGGTCTTGTCATATGATAGGCATCGACGGTATTACCATAACCGATTATCTCTCCATATACCTTCGCCCCCCTTTTCATTGCCTCCTCAAAATCCTCAAGAATTATAACGCAAGAACCCTCGGCAAGGACAAAACCATCCCTTTCTTTATCAAAGGGTCTTGGTGTTTCTGATGTCATGTTAGACAGTGCGCCTGCTACACCATAACCTTTCAGACAGAGTTTGCTAATAGGCGCCTCCGAACCACCAGCAAGGATAGCCTTAAGCGAACCTGAACTGATCAGACGATAGGCTTCACCTAAGGCGCTTGCACCAGAGGCACAGGCATTTGATATGCCAAGACAGTAACCTTGAATCCTGAGTTTCTGTGCCACATATGATGCAGCCATGCTTACTGTAGTGGTTGGCATCAAATAAGAAGAGGGTTTATGCCTTCTGATCTCCTTTTCAATCGTAGTTATACCACCGCGACTTGAACCTATAATAACGCCTGTATCCTTTACGAATCCTGTGCGAAGTATCCCCGCATCCTCTGCAGCCATCATAGCTGCTGCAACAGCATACTGCACAAAGGGATCGAGTCTGAGGGCTTCTTTTTTTGTCAGAAACATTTCGGGATCGAAGTCTGTTAGCTCACCTGCCAACTTCCAGGGAAGAGAACTGACATCAAATCTCGTTATCTCCTTTATGCCTGACTGTCCCGCCTTCAAGGCTTTCCACGATTCTGGAAAAGAGTTTCCAAGGGGTGTCACGGCACCAATGCCTGTTATTACCACTCTTTGCATACTTTACCTTGTGTTACATAAAAATTTAAGCCTGGCATGCGTAAAAACCTCCGTTTAGATTTATATAATAACATGGGTCTTAAGTTTGCCGTTAGAAATAATAATACCCACCAGTTGCATAAATTTGGAGGCTGCCCCGCACCCAACCCAGAGAGTAAGGGCGTGCCTCTCCTCCTTGCGTTCTGTCTGGGATGGGTGCGGGGCTCAAAAACTTTTATAATGCGATTTGATATGATGGGTGATGGGTACTGGGTACTGGGTTATAGGTAGGGATTATGGTAATTAGCTCATAGCTCTTGGCTCATGGATATGAACGATGAACTATGAGCTATGAACTATGAACGATGAGCGATGACCTATCACCTCTGACCTCTGACCTATCAACCAAATAATAAGCTAATTTTTGCAACGTTTGGGCTAATTCTTATTTAAGGTAGATTCGGGGGTTTAAATTCTTTAAGACATGCAAATTGTTATAATAGGATATGTCCTTTTATTCTCTGGGCAAGATAAGTGATTTTATAAATAGAAAAACGGCATTCTTTTTATTGCTTCAATTTGTCCTGATAGTTTCGTTTCTCGGATACAGAAATTACAAGGACTCTGATATTGGTTGTGTGTCATGCCATGCGAATAAAGAAAGGATGCAGTCCCTCGGCTATCCACAATTTTACATGACACGGGAGATGGTTGAGAGGGAAAGCAATCATCCAAATGTAAAATGCCATGAATGCCATCTTGGTGATGGAAGGGCTTCAGATGCGGGAAAGGCTCATAAGGGTATGCTGAAGGCGCTACTCATCAATGAGGCCGGGGATGTCCTTGAGAGGAAGAAGGTTGCCCCAGGGCCGTTGTTACCTCATGGCACGGACAGGATAAGGGAACTGCTTCCAGAAAATACAGAGGTTCGAAATATCCTCTGGCATGACAGAAACCCTGAGACCTTGAATTTTGACCCGCATATAGCAAAAAAGACCTGCGGAAAGTCTAACTGTCATCCCCAGGAACTTAAACAGTTCAGCACGACCATTATGGGGACAAATTTCAGACAGAGAACCATGAGAACATGGACGGAACCTTATGGCCCCCATAACTGTGGACCTTCCTTTGCTGACCTGCCACCTTTACCTTATCTGAAAGATGCAGGCTTTGACTTCAAGAACACAGGCGATATAGTAAGGAACCTGAATGTACCTTTCTCAAAAGAGCAGGCTATTGCAAAACAGAAGTTCTGTAATGTCTGTCATGCAGGCTGCCTTGACTGTCACTATGCACCTGATCGGAATAAGGGTGTTCATAACTTCCTGAAGAGGCCAACGTCTGAGAGTTGTGCTGGAAATGGAAGGGGAACATCCATCTGTCATCCAGGAGCAATGCAAAGCAGGAGGGGTGAAACGTATATTGGTGGCGATTATTCAATACCAACAGGGATGTCTCCTGATGTCCATTACAAAAAAAATATCCATTGTGCAGATTGTCATTCCACAGGTGAAAAGGGAATGGGAGACATGCAGAGAAAGGCAACTTGTCAGGGCTGTCATTACAGGATTGAGGAATCCCATAAAAAGGGACCGCATAAGGGTCTTGATTGCGCTACCTGTCATATAAATGAACTCAGGGGTTATCAGATCACTATCTGGGGACCTGGCTATGTGGCTGATAAGCCAAATCCCTTTAAGAAATATTCCCTTTATTATGGGATTCAAAAACCACCAATCATTATGAAGGATCAGAAGGGTATATGGATGCCTGTAAAGATATGGCCCCACAGTGTGGGAAACATAAAGGAAGATGTGGTTCCATCTAAGGGGCTCATGTTTCGATGGCCCAGAGGGGAGACAAGGGATGCCTATTATGTAATAGGCACCTTTGATAACCTGCCATCAAATAACAAGCATCTCCTATGGCTTGAGATTGAACAGGCAGCTCATCCCTTTGGTAAGGCCAGGGATTGTGAAAGCTGTCATAAAAGCGAAAGGCAGGTAGCGATCTCGACCTGGAGGTTTGAGGATGACCAGGGTGCAGAGCCCTTTAATGGTAGCCATCGAATAGTTGCTGATAAAGATTCTTTGAGAATTGAGGGTTTAAAGAATACAACACCTCTTAATCTTCTGGAGGGAGCGAGGCTTGAGGACTTTGCCTCATGGGTCTATCTCAAGGATAAATGGGTTATGCCTGGAGATTTTTCAATAAAGACGGACAGGGCAAAATATCTTCTTAGTCTCAGGAAGTTCAGAGAAATTGAAAAAAGACTGAGGATTTCAGAGAGGGAATCTCTGACTTATGACAAAAATACCTTAAAAAGATACCGAGAATTGAGGGGCTCCATACTGCATAATCATGAGGATGGGCAATTAATAAAAGAGTTAAATAAGTTATAATAAAGCATGAAATCAGCCCTTACTATAGCAGGCTCTGATCCTACAGGAGGGGCAGGTCTTCAGGCAGACCTAAAGGTTTTCAGGGCCTTTGGTATACATGGTTTATCAGTTTCTACAGCCCTTACCGCACAAAATACAGCATCCATCGAAGACATCCTTCCTGTGGAACCCAATTTTTTTGAAAGACAGATGGAGACCCTCCTATCTGATATCAAGCCTGATGCTGTAAAGATAGGGATGATATTTAGTGAATCTCTCGTCTCTATAATAGCTGACTCAATTAAAAGATATTCTCTCTATAATATCGTTGTTGACCCTGTCACTGTCTCATCAACGGGCTTTGGGCTCGTTGATTCAGGTACACTGGATAGAGTCAGGGATGTCCTTTTTCCCCTGTCAATGGTTGTAACACCGAATATATACGAAGCAACCGTTCTCACAGGTGTGAACATAGAGAATGAGGCAGATATGCAAGAGGCGGCAAGGAAATTGAAAGATATGGGACCCCAGGTGGTCGTAATCACAGGGGGTCATCTTGAGAGGATTACAATGGATCTTTATTATGATGGTTATGACTTTCAGAGAATAGAATCCTATAAGATTAAGGGCGAATATCATGGAACAGGATGTGTCTTTTCTTCTGCCATTGCTGCGGCCCTTGCAACAGGATATTCTCCCCTTGAATCCGTCAGGAGGGCAAAGGGGTTTGTTACCGATGCTATAAGCAAGGCCTATCATATTGGAAAGGGTCTTGGAATACTTCAGGTATGACAAAGAATAAGATTCAATACCAGTGCCAGGCCTGCGGTTATATAAGCGCAAAGTGGTTGGGCAAATGCCCTGACTGTGGAGGATGGAATACGATGGTTGAGGAGATGAAGACTGTTTCCATGAGAGGGCTTGTTAAAAAGGTAATTCCCCAGCCACTCAGTTCCATCAAAGCGGGTGATGAAAAGAGAACTACAACAGGAATAAAGGAGTTTGACAGGGTCCTTGGAGGAGGTGTTGTCGAAGGCTCTGTTATCCTTGTGGGAGGAGACCCTGGGATCGGTAAGTCAACCTTGCTGATTCAGGCTGCCTCTAATCTCAGGACTAAGGGTAATGTCCTCTATGTGTCAGGAGAGGAATCGCCTGAGCAGATTAAACTAAGGGCATCAAGACTCCAGATAAACTCTGATGATATCCTTCTTCTTCCTGAGACTAACCTCGAGGGGATAATAAATGCTGCTACGGACTTAAACCCGTCGGTAGTCATAATAGATTCGATACAGACTATATTTACAGAGGAGATTCCATCCGCTCCAGGTTCTGTTGGTCAGGTGAGGGAATGTGCTGCGAGATTAACATCCTTTGCAAAAAAGACATCAACCCCTCTGTTTATAATAGGCCATGTTACGAAGGATGGTGCGATAGCAGGGCCAAGGGTTCTGGAACATATCGTTGATACGGTCCTATATTTTGAGGGTGACAGGGGTCATTCATACAGGATCCTCAGGACAGTTAAGAACAGATTTGGTTCTACAAATGAGATTGGGGTTTTCGAGATGACCGAAACGGGCCTCATAGAGATAAATAACCCTTCAGGCCTTTTCTTATCAGAGAGACCTTCTGATGCGACAGGTTCGGTAGTTGTATCGAGTATTGAGGGAACAAGACCAATATTAGTTGAATTACAAGCACTTGTGTCGCCAACGACCTTCGGTATGCCGAGAAGAACCTGTATGGGCGTTGACTTTAACAGGGTTAATCTACTTATAGCGGTCCTCGAAAAGGTCGGGGGACTTCATCTCGGTGGTATGGATGTATTCGTGAATGTTGTAGGGGGGTTGAAGATTATCGAACCTGCTGTCGACCTTGGCATAGTCGCAGCTATTACTTCTTCTTTCAAGGAGATTCCCTTTGGCCCCGAGACTGTTGTGTTTGGCGAGATAGGACTTTCCGGGGAGATAAGGGGTGTTAGTCAGTTAGATGCAAGGCTCAGAGAGGCAGAAAAGGTAGGATTCAAAAGGGTTATAATGCCTGAAACCAACCTTATGAGGCTTAATGATTCAGCGCTGCACATTAAAGGAGTGAGGAATATCCATGAATTTCTTGAAGTTATGTTTCACTAAAACTTCTCAAAATAGAAGTTCCTATCTTTGGGGCTGTATACAACTGTTATTCTATGCTGCTATCATCTTTCAGCTTTCCTCTTGTGCAACAAAGAGGATTGAGATTCAATACTACGAAGGTAGCCTATATGAAAGGCTCAGGAGTTTTGAAGAGATAAGGTCTATTAAGGCGACCTTTTCAATTGAGTTCGACAGGGGAGACGGTGTTGTCATCAAAGGGGATGGGATACTGAATCTTTCAGAAGATGCTCTCGACCTTCAGGTTTATTCAATGGGTTTTCTTGTTGCGGAGGTTAATGCCGACAACTCTGGGGTGAAGAGTAATCCATCGGTAAACAAAAATAGGTTAATAATGCTTGTGGATGGTCTTAGAAACAGTTTTTTCTGGTGGGATATAAAGGGATATGATTTGAAGGATGAAGAAGACCATTATATAGTAAGAAATTCATGGAAGAGGCTTACAATCAACAAAAAGACTATGATGCCTCTCAATCAGGTGATAGACCTCGAAGATGGCAAACATCTTGATGTCTCCTATTATGAACCGTCTGATATAAACGGCTTTCCTTTTCCCTCGAGGATAAGGATCGAGCTCTCCAATTATGCCGTTGATCTTAGGATAAAGGATGTAACATTACCTTAATGTTGGATAAATTCGGGTGATGGGTTATGGATTATGGGTTATGGGGGTATCACCTATCACCTCTGACCTATTAACCAAATATCAGACTAATTTTTGCAACGTTTGGGATTGATAATGACTTAGAATAGATATTGCTGATAGCTCCTAACAATTAGCTCATGGCTGTTAGCAGAAAGCTATGAGCTACGAGCTATGAACTTCACTTTTAGTGTCAAGTCCGAGGTCAATGGCTACAGCTTTAATAATGGAGTCGTCAATATTCTTTGCCTTGAAGAGGTATCCTTCAAGCAGGGCATTATCACAGATTGTATTTATGAGCCTTGGTATACCCTTCGAGTATTTATAAACCTCTCTGAGTGCATTATCGAGGAAGAGTGTCTCTTCCCCACCGGCAATGTGTAATCTATGTTTTATGTATTCTACCGTATTATCTTCATTGAAAGGTCTCAGAGGCACCCTCATTGCCACCCTTTGTTTTAATGGTTCGTCAAGGCTCAATACCTCCTCAAGATCAGGCAGGCCGAAGAGGATGAGATTGATCATCTTGCCACCGGGCATCTCCATATTTAGTAGCCCCCGGAACTCCTCCATAATCTCTCTTGATTTAAGCATCTGTACCTCATCAATCAGCATAACTGCGGTCTTTCCAGATTCGTTGATCTCCCAGAGTCGCTTATAGATTTGACCCAGTATCTCAACCTTATCTTCCTTTATATCCTTAATGCCTAATTGGATTGCAAACTTTCTGAGGAGCCACTCAGAGCTAACAGAGGAGTGAATCACGACAAGAAGGGTTGCCTCGTATAAATCTTCATTAAGGTCATCGAGGAGACGTCTCGCAAGGGTTGTCTTTCCCGTTCCTATATCACCTATTACAACGGCGAGTCCCTTTTTTGTATCTATTGCATATTTAAGTTTTAAAAGGGCGTCCCGATGCTGGGGGCCATCAAAATAGAATTTGTTATCAACAACATTCGAGAATGGGTGTTCCCTTAATCTGTAATACTGGAGGTAATCCATGTTATAGGTATGAGACCCTGTCTTTCTTTGGAGGTTCTTTTTCCATGGCTGACTTTAACTGGCTCAACCTATCTCCAACATCCCTAAACTTAGAGTTCCAGCCATAGATATCCGTGAACAGGTCAAAGGCAATTTTTAGATCACCATTTTTTTCGTGTGCTAAGGCGAGGTCGTAAAGGGCACCCCAGTAAGATTCATCCTTAGCCTCTATATTATCCAGGGCGTCCTTAAAGGCCTTAATGGCTATTGGATAAAGACCTTTTTCCATATAACAGATACCGAGCATCGTCATGGATTGCACATAAAATCTTGGTTCATTTCTCGATGTCTGAAACTCCCTTATTGCATCATCGAGAAGCCCCATCTCTTTATAGGCAATTCCCAGGTTGTAATGAGTCTCGATATCCTCAGGCTCTACCTCTTTTTCAAGACCTTTTTTGAATTCTTCAAATATGCCCAGAACCTCTGTATCGAGCTGTGGCTCCACAATTTCTTCTATATCGAGTGTCTCATGTGTTTGGGGTTCAACCTGCTCAGGTTCTATCCTGGAGGGTTGAAGGGAAATCATACCTTGAAGGGTTGTCACTTTACTAAGTATATCTTCATTGTCAGGGAATATATTTAGGAGTTTTTCATAGATTCTCAAGGCATCTTCCTGGAGACCCTGGCGGATATAGAATTCTGCCTCGGCAAGTTCTTCAGCATAATCCTCAAGACTTTCTGGTCTCTTTTCTTCTTCAAGCAGTGCCATCCTCTCTTTAAGTCTGGGATCATCAGGACTGATCTCGAAGGCCTCTTTCAAGAATGAATCTCGTTTATCCATCTCACCGAGACGACCGAATATCTCTGAAAGGATCAAACATTCAGTGACTGCCTGCTCTTTATCTCCTGAATCGAGATAGAGTGATTTTAGTCTTCTATGAACCTCTATGTTCATTGGATCTTTTACCTTCAGTTCTTCAAGTATTGCCCTTGCCTCATCGAAAAGGCTGTATTTAATGAATATATCCGCATCAATAAGGAGTTCCTCTATGGTCTTTTCCTCAGTTTCAGAAGGTTTGACCTCCCTCTCGGCCAGTAACCTTTTGAGATTAGGGTCATCAGGATGTATTCTCAGCGCATCCCTGTAAAGTTCGATTGCCTCTTCGCCTAACCCTTGATCATGAAGGAGATCAGCCACAAAGAGTAAGGATTGAAATTCCCTTTCCCTGTCACCCTTTGCCCTGTAAAGAGAGATCTGTAACCTGCCTATCTCTAAAGGTGCAACATCTCTGAACTGCTCTATAATCCCTAATGCCTCATCCGTTCTTTTTTCCTCTATCATGGTATTAACAACCCTTTTGAACGAATCCCAGGCCTTTGGTTTATCATCAAGTAATAAATAAATCTCTCCACTCAATTTGTATAATTCTATATTTGATGGTTCAAGTTCTATTGCCTTTGAAATATAATTTAAGGCATCCTCATATTTGCCACTTTTCTTTAGGAGCATTGCGCATTTTATTAGGGATTCTGAATCATCAGGACAGACATCAAGAAGTCTTTCTAAATATTTGATGGCCTCGGATGTAACTCCTGACCTTTCCATCAGATCAGCAAGGCGTTTTAGGGTATCTCTGTCGGATGGGTTGATCTCAAAGGCCCTGTTAAGATAATCCTTTGCCTGCTCAAGATTATCCTTTTCTTCATAATATTTTGCTATATTCAGGTATTCTGTTAATGCATCATGGGTAAGTCCTTCTTTAAGAAACAGGCCTGCTATCTTTTCTCTCAGAGGAATGTTTGTTGGCGAAAGATTGATTATCCTCTTATAGATCTCAACTATTTCATTCTTCCTGTTCTCTTTTAGAAGGGAATCGGTTGCAGCAAGATAGTATTTTGTAGCATCTGTAGCCAGCCCTTTCTCCTCGCTCAGTTCTCCAAGGGCTATTAATGCTGCTGAATCTGAGATATTGAGATTGATGATCTTTTTATAAAGGGCAAGGGCCTTCAGGGAGAATCCTTCCTTCCTGAAGAAGTCTGCTGACTTGTGATAAAAATCAATGGCTACCCTCTTATCTCCCTTTTTTAGATAGAGGTCCCCTATCGTGTTATAGACATTGCCATCAGGGCAATCTCTAACGAGCTTTTCCCATTCTTCGATAGCCCTGTCTATCTGACCACGAGAGAGGTACTTTTGTGCCTCTTTGATTATCAGACTCTTATCAGGCATTACAAATTGAAGGTATCATAATTTAAAAAAAGTGTCAATAACTGACAATGGATTTTAATCTGAATTTATTAAATTCCTTCAGGTTTTCCAGGAGTTTTTCCTCTGATATTGCACCTATCTTAACAAGGGCCTCCCCGAAATGCAGGTACGTATCCTCCTGTTCCTTTAAGAGTTCGTTTAGCTGCTCCTCGGAGAGGTATCTTTCCCTGACAGCTATCTCTCCAAACCTTTCCTGCGTCTCTTCCTGAATAACGAGTATCTTTCTGACATTATCCTCACTAAGCCAGCCCTTGGCCATGGCAATCTCTCCGATTCTCAGGTTTGTCTCCCTCTGGAGAAATCGGGCATTCAGTATATCTATCTCCTTTATAAGTCCTCTATCGAGAAGAAATTTGCCGAGCTTTATATGCGAAACCATACTAATATTATAATCTAAATGTATAATTCTGTTCAGACCAAAAGGGTATCGAAAAAATAAATTTTCTCCAACCTCTCATTATTTTAAATTTAACCACCAGTTGCATAAATTTGGAGGCTGGCATGCCTCAAAAACTTTTATAATGAGATTTGATAT
>JBKBUB010000260.1:0-1913 GCA_046290925.1 Thermodesulfovibrionales bacterium
ACTTGTTATAATGATAACCGCCTTCGGGACTACTGAGTCAGCGGTCGAAGCAATGAAATTAGGTGCCTATGATTATATACACAAGCCTTTTAAGATTGACGAGATAAGGCTTGTTGTTAAAAACGCCATAGAGAAGAAAAGACTGAGAGGAGAGGTCTCTGTCTTAAGAGAAAAGATAAGGACAACTTACGAACTTGGAAATATTTTCTATAAAAGCACAAAGATGCAAGAACTGCTCAGGACATTACCAAAGATAGCCGAGACTAACTCAAATGTGCTAATTACAGGAGAGAGCGGGACAGGCAAGGAGTTCTTCGCAACAGCCCTTCATAATCTCAGTTCGAGAAAGGAGAATAACTTTGTAGCGATAAATTGCGCTTCCCTTCCCGAGGGCCTTCTCGAAAGCGAACTATTTGGACACATGAAGGGAGCCTTTACAGGTGCTGTCTCGAATAAGCAGGGACTGTTTGAGATCGCTGATAAGGGTACCCTGTTTCTCGATGAGATTGGAGACATGCCACTGAGCTTGCAGGCGAAACTCTTGAGGGTTCTTGAAAACGGTACCTTCAGAAGGGTAGGTGGAACAGGTGACATCAAGGTTGACGTGAGAATAATAGCAGCTACAAATAAAGATCTAAAAGAAGAAATAGAGACAGGAAGGTTCAGGGAGGACCTTTTTTACAGATTGAACGTAATCCCGATACATTTACCGGCATTAAGGGAAAGGAAAGAGGATATACCGCTTCTTGTTGATTATTTTATAAGAAAAATTTCAAAGTCACCTAAAAAGGTTTCTCCGGGGGCTATGAAGGTACTCATGAACTGTCCCTGGAGAGGGAATATAAGAGAACTCGAAAATGTGATGGAAAGGATAATCCTGATGACTGATCACGAAGAGATAACCGTTTCGGACATCCCTGCTGATTTAATGTCAGCACCGTCTGACTCTTCAGGTCTTCCATCACTTACTGAAGATGGGATAGAACTTGATTCTATCATTGCGGAGATAGAAAAGAGGTATTTGATGGAGGCCTTGAGGCTATCTGGTGGCAGTAAGACAGAGGCTGCTAAATTATTAAATATAACCTTTAGATCTTTCAGACACAGATTACACAAATACGGGTTAAAGTAGATAGGCCTTCAGCCTATTTTATCCTTTCAGGATGGGTATATACATTAAATCTCTTACCTCTTATAAACCCGACTATAGTGACTCCCCTTTTTTCTGCAATCTCGACAGCAAGGTTTGTTGGCGCTGTCCTTGTGGCGATCATCGGGATTCCCCATCGGGCACATTTTGAGGATATCTCCGAGGAGATCCTTCCACTGGCAAGCATTATCTTTCCAGAAAAGGGTATATTCTCAAGGATTGCATACCCAATAACCTTGTCAACAGCATTATGCCTTCCAATGTCCTCAGCAAAGCAGAGTATATTCTCTCCATCCGAAAGGGCTGCGCTATGGATACATCCTGTGAGTTTATAAAGGTCAGACCTTGCCTGGAAAAGGTTAAAGATCTCCCTTAACTTGTCACTACCTATTGAGAACTTGTCATCTATTGGTTCATTTTCTGTCCTTTTTTCAAATGTAACGCCTCCTACGCAGCCTGATGTTATGACCTTACCATTCATTGATACATCTCCCTCAGCAGGTATGTCAACAAGGACTTCATTACCATATTCAATGCTCATTCTTTCGGCACACCAGTTTCCCTTTATAATTCCTTCGGTCATCATAAAGCCAACGACGAATTCCCTTACCATATTCGGTGTGCAGTAAAGACTTAATATCTCTTTTCCATTTACAGAGATCCTGATCTTTTTCTCGAGTGCTACAAGGTCATCAACAAATTCTGAGGAACCATCAATATGACGGCATATCTTTCTGGTTGTAACTGTGTTCATACTTAATTT
>JBKBUB010000261.1:0-1884 GCA_046290925.1 Thermodesulfovibrionales bacterium
AATATTAAGGAGGCAAAAAAGCCCTTTTTAGAGCAGATGTCCCATATTGCCGATGTCCATGTTATCCGTTCAGAGGAAGTGGATAAGCAATTTGGAAGGGGAGAAGAAAATGAGTATCCCTCTGATGATCTTGGGAAAAGGGTCATGGAGACTGGCAGGGAGATCATAAGGATGGAAGGCAAGACCCTTCGGGGTATCTATCCATATATAGCAAGAACAGAGTTCATGGGCAGGAACTGCCTGAACTGTCATCATGTAAAGGAAGGGGCTGTCCTTGGGGTAGTCAGTATAAAAATACCCCTTGACCAGGCCTTTGGAATTATAAACTCAACCCGACTCCTCTATCTCGGTCTTGGCCTAATCGGTATCGCTTCAGTAACAGGGCTGATATTCCTCGTAATTAAAATAAACTTCAGACCCTTGAATAAACTTATAGATAAGGTCGGTCAACTTTCTGAGGGTGATTTAAGGATTAGCATAGACAATGATAGGGAAGACGAACTGGGTACACTATCAAAGGCCATGAACAGGATGATCCAATCCTTCAATAACATAATCGACAGGATCCTTTCCTCTGCAAACGAGGTAGTAAGCTCCGTTGATGTTCTGAGGACAACCTCGGAGAAGACCTCTGAAGGCGCAAAGAATCAGGCTTCTCAGGCCCATCAGATCGCTGTAGCAGCAGAGGAGATGAGTCAGACAATAACAGACATTGCCAGAAATGCCCAGGTAGCCTCAGAATCTTCTTCAGAGGCCTTAGATATAGCTCAGAGCGGAAAAGAGGTGACCGAGATAGCAGTTGAAACTATAGGAAAGGTCTATAATTCAACAGTAGAACTCTCAAGTCTTATTGATCGGCTTAATAAGAGGTCTTCTGAGATAGGGGACATCGTGATATTGATAAAGGAGATAGCTGATCAGACAAATCTCCTTGCCCTTAACGCAGCGATTGAGGCTGCAAGGGCAGGGGAGCAGGGAAGGGGATTTGCAGTCGTTGCTGATGAGGTGAGGAAACTGGCGGAAAAGACGATTAAGGCAACGGTAGAGATCTCAGAGAAGATAAAGGCGGTTCAATCAGAATCAGAGCAGACAACATCCTCAATGGCAGAGGCCTCTGGGAATGTGACTAAGGCGACTGGCCATGTAAAGAACCTGAGCAATGTCCTTCAGGCCATAGTTGATTCGGTTCAAAAGGTAAGGGATGAGATAACCCAGATAGCCACTGCAACAGAAGAGCAATCATCAGCCTCTGAGGAAGTGGCGAGAAATATAGAGAAGACCACCGCCATAGCAAAGGAGATAGATTTGACGACTGGCGATGTTATGCACCAGGTTAGCTCTCTCACAAAGATTGCCGATGAACTTAGAAACTCTGCAGCAGGGTTCAAGACAAAGGGTAGCGAACTTATGATACTGGATCTCGCAAAGGGTGATCACAGGACATGGGTAAATAAGATTGCTGCCCATATCAGAGGCGATGAGAGGCTTGACCCTGATAAATTAGCAGACCATACAAAGTGCAGATTTGGCAGGTGGTACTATGGTGAAGGGATGCAGAGGTGTGGAGGGATGAAGTCTTTTAAAGAGATAGAGGCATATCATGATAGGGTTCATTCTCTCGGAAAGGAGGCAGTCCTCTCCTATAACTCAGGGGACAAGGCTAAAGCAGAAAGGCTCTTTAAGGAGATGGAAGATACATCACACCATGTCGTGAGACTCCTCGATGAGATAAAGAGGGGTTGTCATTCCATTAACCAATAAAAGGAGGGCAGAAGTGACACTAAGGAAAAAGTTTTATGGACTGATAGGGGTAATGATCCTTGTAACAATTGGTATAGGGATAACCTCTTTTCTTATTACAAAAGGGGTCATCCATGGCTTTAC
>JBKBUB010000262.1:0-1843 GCA_046290925.1 Thermodesulfovibrionales bacterium
AGAGAGAGAGGAGGGGGAGAAATCCCCAGACAGGCGATGATCTGCAAATAACAGCGAGAAAGGTTGTTGTATTTAAACCGAGTAATATAATAAAGGATATTGTTGAGAGGGTAAATGTCTGAGTTTTCTTTAAAGAAGGTATTAGATCAGGACAAACGAGTCCCTGAAAAGCTGTTCTATAAGATAGGCGAGGTCAGCAGGATTGCAGGCGTGGAGCCTTATGTATTGAGATACTGGGAGACGGAGTTTTCCTTCCTTAAGCCGAGGAAGACCGCCTCCGGACAGAGGGTTTATTCCAGAAAAGACCTCGAGATGGTGTTGCAGATAAAGAGGTTACTCTATGACGAGAGATATACCATTGAGGGCGTAAGAAAGAAATTTGGAGAGTCAACACCTGCAAGGGCAACTGTTAGCCCATCTTATAATGAAACAAGAGAAATCCTCGAAAAGATAAAGAAAAGGCTCAGAGATATCCTTAGTACCCTTTAGTTTTGGGCTTTCAATCAAGAATCGGGGCGTGGCGCAGCCTGGTAGCGCACTCGCTTGGGGTGCGAGTGGTCGGCCGTTCAAATCGGCTCGCCCCGACCATTTTGATAAGGTATAATTTTTGCTTAACTATTAGGGATGTTTCAATATCCCTTAGAGATCACATATATTACCAGGGTCTTTGAGTCCCTTACAGGGTTAACGAACTTATATTTTTCCCTTTACGATGAGAGGATGCGTCTCCTCGTATCACCAATCAGGGATGAGGCGGTTTTGTCCCTGGTGAAATCATCTGGGAAAGGGGATGCTATTTACAATAGTTTTATAACCAGAAATCTACAGGCGATACATGAGAGAAACAGACCCGTCATAGTTAAGGGACCCGCATCGCAATATCACATATTCATTCCCTTTCATTACAAAGATAGAGACTTCTGTGCCGTGGCAGAAGCCTTTTATAGTTCTTTAGAGGATTTCAGGGGATTTACTGTAAAGGCTCGTGACATGGGGCTTAGAAAGGCAGATCTTGAAGGGTGTGCTGATAAGATAGTCATTTTGAATGAAGAGGAGGCGAGGAACAGGGCAGGATATATCCATTCAATTATAGAGAATACCCTCATACTCAGTTGTGAGAAGGGCGAACTCGATCTTCAAAGGCAGTGGTCAATGGCCATTATGAACCTTTTGGCGAATGTTAAGTTCAGGGATCTAAGAGCGGCTTATAGACTGATCATTGATAGTATTATTTTCCTTTTCAATGTGGATACAGTTGCCATCTTTGAACTAAAGGATGGGCATTTTTATCCGGAGATCTATGAGGGTAGGCTGAAGGATGTAGTTAAAAATATAAGATTCGGAAAGGATGATAGATTTGTTTCCGATGTATACAGGGATAAGAAAAATGTTTCTATTCTGGACGCTCATGAACTCTGGCATTCTGGTTTTCCTGAGGATATTCTATCAGTACATCTTTTCCCTCTCGTTTTTGAAGAAAGGTGCTCCTCTTTTATTGGTATCTTTAATTCTTACATTGATAAAACTGCTTTTGATTTTATAAACAGGTTTTGCCGGATGGTATCTTTTCTCTGCGAAATCCAGCGGAGAAGAGGCAATTATGAGAATATGGAAAAGCTGATGGGCCTTGTATCACTAAAGATATTGAATCTTTATTCTCATTATAAGGACCCGATAGGCTTATGCGAGAAAATAGTTAAGGAGGCAGCGAGTTTGCTGAATGCCGAGAAGTGTTCCCTTATGCTACCTGACGAGAAGAGAGAGGTTCTCAGCGTGAAGGCTGTTACAGGCTCTAACATGTGGCTCATGGATGAAGTAAAGGTCAGAAAAGGCGAGAGCATAG
>JBKBUB010000263.1:0-1723 GCA_046290925.1 Thermodesulfovibrionales bacterium
CAATCACATTTAATATCAAATCGCATTATAAAAGTTTTTGAGGCATGCCAGCCTCCAAATTTATGCAACTGGTGGGTTAAGTCTTATGTGGAAGTGAAGAATTGAAGCAAAACATCAGGCTCGAAGACCTTCTTAAAGGCCCGACATATATATTGAAACGGGGATAAGGCTGGTTTTAAAATGGCGATAATTTATTTTTATAGTTTTAGGTATATAAATATTCCTTCAAACTTATTATCCTTATGCCATGAAATTGTTTCATCTTTAGCATCTCTTTATCACCTGTTACAACAACATCTGCCTTGCCTTCCATGGCACACTCAATTATCCTGTTGTCAGGCTCGTCTTTTAGAATACTTACCCTTTCTGTCGGGCGTACCAGTTCTGCAATTTCAAAAAGATAGACAGCTACCCTGCTAAGGGCCTCTCCGTCACGACCGAACTTTGATGAAAGGACTGATAAGACTTCATCTATTATTTCTTTTGATATTATCAAGGAATCTCCGCTTTCGATTATCTTGACAATCGCCTTTTCCGCATAGCCGCCAGGAATAACAAATGCAGAAATGAAGATATTTGTATCAAATACAACCCTCACTCTTTCAGATATCTTTTAAGGTCCTTCTCGGTAAGGATTCCTTTTTCCTTTGCTTTTCGGCTCCAGTAGCCCTGGATTTCGTAGAATTCTTTTTTGAGCCGCTCTTTTCTTGCCAGTCTCAGCGCTTCCTGAATAACTGTACTGATAGGCTTTCCTTCTTCCCTGGCTATTTCTTCAACTTCCCTTGCCAGTTCCCGAGGAAGCGATATCGTTTTTTTCACAGCGGTTGTCATTTCTTCGCCTCCAATTTCTCTGGTATGAATAAATACTACCACATAGTCTCTTATTAATCAACCACCACGCGACAGTGCGACAGTCGCACCTCACTCGGTCGCACTTTGCCTTCAGTCGCACGGTCGCACTATCGCACGATTGCTTCACCCATCCATTTGAGCCTCGCACCCATCCCAGACAGAACGCAAGGAGGAAAGGCACGCCCTTACTCTCGCCCTTACTCTCTGGGATGGGTGCGGGGCAGCCTCCAAATTTATGCAACTGGTGGGTTATACTATTCTGTGCTCAGCCAGAGGATAAGGGAAAAGATTGATTTCTTGCTTTCAAGAGAAAAGGGGACGATATTTAAGGACCCTGGTGGCAAGATAAATGTCTGTCTTGTCTACCCAAATACATACCATCTTGGCATGTCTAATTTAGGCTTTCAGGGGATATATACATTACTGAACAGCAGGCCTGATGTTGTCTGTGAAAGGGCCTTTCTGCCTGATGAGGAGGATACAGAGGAGTTTGTCAGGACAGGTTCAGAGATTGTATCGATGGAATCAAAGAGGCCCTTAAACAGGTTTGATATAGTAGCCTTTTCAATCTCCTTTGAAAATGACTATCCGAATATCCCGATTATTTTAAAGCTCTCTAAGATACACCTTCTTGCCTCAGATCGGAGGGGGAAAAACTACCCTCTCCTTATCATGGGTGGTATCTGTGCCTTTTTTAATCCTGAGCCTCTTGCGGAGATATTTGATATATGTTTTATTGGAGAGGCAGAGGAGATGCTCGAGGAGTTTCTCGATCTTTATAAAAGATCAGTTAGCAGAGAGGAAGTTCTCAGGGGTTCTCTGAGTATCGAGGGTCTTTATGTGCCTGAGTTTTACGAGGTGGAGTATGGTA
>JBKBUB010000264.1:0-1707 GCA_046290925.1 Thermodesulfovibrionales bacterium
TGAGGCCACAATACCCTAAGCCACCCTCAGGGATCCTGCATTCATTAACACAAATGTTACAGGGTAATCCCTCCGGGTGCTTAGGTGGAATTTCTGGAAGGCCGAATCTTCGCCTGCTCCTTCCGTGTGTCTCCAAGGCAAGGGGAATGGCCTTATCAGGGTGATTCCTTATACAACGAAGGCATAAAGAGAGTTCCTTTGATATGAGGGGGGATCGGGTATTACAGATAGTGCACTTAGCCATCTTATTAAATTATACCAAATAGTTTAAATTATCCATATAGCCGAAAAAACGATGGGCAGCCTTCAAAGCCATAAAAACCTATAGCCTAAAGTCAATCTGCCATCATTCCTACTGGCAATTCTTCGTATAAGGTGATGGGGAATGGTATAATCGATAGAGATGAGAAGGATTCTCCATATTGATATGGACGCCTTTTTTGCTGCCATTGAGCAGAAGAGGCATCCTGAACTGGCAGGAAGACCTATAGTAATAGGAGGTAACGGAGATCCAACAAAGAGGGGCGTGGTATCAACAGCCTCTTATGAGGCAAGAAGATTTGGCATCCGTTCAGCGATGCCATTACGTACCGCTTATAAACTCTGTCCAGAGGCAGTATTCCTTCCCGTAGACTATCAGGAGTACACTAGGGTATCTGAAAAGATCAAAAATATCCTGAGGGACTTTTCAACAATAATTGAGGATGTAGGAATAGATGAGGCATTTTTAGATATATCAAGCCTTAATACCTCCCCTGAAGAGGTTGCAGTCAGGATAAAGAAAAGGATTAAGAACGAGACAGGCCTTACCTGCTCAATAGGAATAGGTCCAAACAAACTCCTCGCAAAGATGGCATCAGATATGGAAAAACCTGACGGTCTTACCATAATCACAGAGAATGATATAGAAGAAAAGATCTGGCCTTTACCAGTGAGGAAACTCTGGGGAATAGGGCCAAAGACAGAGGCCTATCTGAAGAGCATTGGTATCAACACAATCGGAGACCTTGCCTCGGTGCCATTGGAAAGGCTTGTTGCTATCTTTGGGAGATCCCATGGCAGTTATCTTTATAAGGCATCAAGAGGCATAGACGAGAGTCCTCTCATCACACACTGGGAACCGAGATCCTTAAGCAGGGAAGTAACCTTTCAGAGGGATATAGACAACTGGCAGTTACTTATAAGGAACTTCTCTGAACTCCTCATGAATGTAATTGATGAACTGAGAGAGAGAAATTATCTGGCCAGGACAATCACAGTTAAGGTTAGGTTTATGGACTTTAGAACACATACGAGGTCAAAGACCTTAAAGCTACCCACAAACTCATTGAACGAAATAAAGAAGACAGCCTTTGAATGCCTGGGTAGGTTTGAACTCAAAAAGAAGGTGAGACTCATAGGTGTTCGCCTGAGCGGACTTGTAAAGGTCCAAAGATGATCTTAGAATTTCTTGAATCCCTCGAAAGGGACAAATGGTTTGGTCTTGAGATCGCAGAGCATCGGTATATTCCTCCTGTGAGACCACTCTATAAAAAGATAAAGATCAAAGAGAAACTGAGTGAAGCCCTTAAGGATGAGGGGATCATAAGGTTCTGGAGCCATCAGGTGGAGGCGATAGACCTCATAAGGCAGGGCGAGAATGTAGTTGTCATGACCCCAACGGCAAGCGGCAAGAGCCTCATCTATAATATTCCAGTCATTGAATCA
>JBKBUB010000265.1:0-1689 GCA_046290925.1 Thermodesulfovibrionales bacterium
ATCTCTAGAGGTTCATTACAGTATAAAATTACAAAATATGGATTTAAGATATGATGGGAAAAATCCTTCAGCTTCCGTATAATAATTATTTTTTTTATATAAGTTTGGAAAATAAAAAATTTATTTTTCAAAAGGAAAATTTTCAGGAAAAGGTTTTAAAGCCAAGAAATTGACAGGATATAAACTCTAAAAGTCAAAATTTATTATCCTTTTTCGAAGGGGTAGCAGATGATAAGAACGTCTCATCCTGCCTGAGACAGGATGAGACTCTCGTTACCAATTAGTCTTACCTCTTCAGATTTATCATCTCTTGTAAGAGGTCATCCGTCGTCGTGATAATTCTTGAATTGGCCTGAAATCCCCTCTGTGCCGAGATCATCTTTACGAACTCCTCGGCAAGGTCAACATTGCTCAATTCGAGCGTATGGGACAGTACCCTTCCGAGGCCTGATGTTTCGGGCATACCAACTATTGGCTGTCCTGAGTCAAAGGACTCTGCATAGAGATTCCTTCCAAGTTTTGTTAAGCCTGTAGGTGCCACAAATCTTGCAAGGGCTACCTGCCCGATCGGTCTTGTCTGACCATTTGTGAATACCCCTGTTATGACACCGTCCTCAGAGATGACTACATTCTTCAGTGCCCCTGCTGAGTAACCATCCTGTGTTATGTTTATGACAGCAAAGTCAGAGGCGAACTGTGTTGCACCATCGAGGCCTGTTCCTGCCGGTGACTCACCCGTCCCTGTCCCGTAATTAAAGGTAATATCCTGGGGGGATGTGACGGCTGTCCCAAAATTGAAGCTTATGGGTGTGCCACTATTATCATTAATAAGGGCACCATTAACGTCAAAGGTGAGGGACTGTGTCCCTGCATCAATGAGTTGACCAGGATTGGCAGGGTCATCATGGACATAGTGGACATCCCAGGTATTGTCAGCGGTCTTTACAAAATAGAGCGTTACCTGATGGGAGCCACCCTGGGAATCATAAACAGTAACGGTTGTTGAAAAATTGTAATTAGCAGGGTCATCATTGACGCCATCACCATTACTGTCGAGGGTGAAGGCAGCAGCAGGCACGGTTGCCGTAGAATCGAGGTTAACAGCAATATCTGCCTTTGTCGTCATATTAGCAGGCGATTGTTTTGTAGATATCTGAAGGTTACCTACTGTCCCTGTTATTGTGCCTGAGGCATCGGCAAGATAACCCTGAAGTACAAGACCGTCAGGATTAACAATATTCCCATTCTTATCTATCGAGAATTGACCTGCCCTCGTATAATACCTTGCACTGCCATCGCTTACAATAAAGAAACCGTCGCCATCAACAGCCATATCGAGGGCATTTGTCGTGGTCTCGAAGGAACCCTGAGTAAAGAGAGGTGAGACTCCGCTGACAAGGACACCCCTTCCAACCTGGGAAGAGCCTGCTATGCCTGTGATAGTCTGGCTGAGAACGTCACCAAAGGCTATCCTGCTCGCCTTAAAACCTATCGTATTAAGGTTTGCTATATTGTCTCCTATCACAGAAAGGGAAACACCATTTGCTCCCATTCCGCTTACTGCTGTGTAAAGTGATGTCAACATATAAACACCTCCTTTGGGGGGTCTCTATGAACCCCTGGTCTTAAATTGTCGGATTTCTTATCTCTTTTACCTGACTTAACTGTATCTTTGTGCCGTCACTTATT
>JBKBUB010000266.1:0-1688 GCA_046290925.1 Thermodesulfovibrionales bacterium
ATCAGGGTCTCCATGGCCATAGCAATCTCGTGCCCTGGATATGGTCTGCCATGGCCTTTAATGTTACTGGCTTTCTGATCTTTCTCATACCTAAGACAAGGAAAAAACTTCTTACCCTAAATATAGGCTGTGTTTTGATCTTTGTTGGTATCTGGATAGAGAAAGGAATGGGTATGGTGATACCTGGCTTTGTCCCTGATACCCTCGGAGAGATATATGAATATACGCCTTCAATTTACGAGATCCTAATAACGACTGGTATCTTCTCAGGTGGCGCCATGCTTTACACCCTTTTAGTCAGGGCAGCAATAGCAGTGGAGACAGGGAGATTAAGACACCCTGCGGCTGGTGAGATACCGGTAGAAGAAGAGGAGGGTATCCTTGCCAGGGATATAATGACAGAGAATGTCTTAACAGCGAGCCCTGAAACACCCATTGAGGAGATCGCAAGGGCACTGATAAAGAACCGTATTAGTGGTATGCCCGTGGTGGATAAGGAGAATCGTGTATTAGGCGTTGTTTCGGAATCAGACATAATCTATAGAGAGATTCACAGGGAACCTCATCTCCTTGAAAGGCTTGGGGAGATAATCCTTCCTGAGGAGAGGAGGAAAGAAAAGGCAGGCGAGAAGGTCTCTGATATCATGACATCGCCTGCCATAACTGCCTTCGAGGATGCTCGTTTAAATGAATTAGTTCAGATAATAACCGAAAAGAAAATAAAGAGAATAGTCATTGTCGACAGAGAAGGAAGGTTGAAAGGGATAGTATCAAGGATAGATATCGTCAGGGCAATGGAAAAGGTGGAGAAAGAGTCCCTATTACTGTGACTTTAGTTATAGAAAAATCGATCCTTATGGTAGGTTTAAAAGTCTTGCTACCAGAAACTCTGGATATGTTAAGGGGTATGGCGATATCCATGAAAGGAGGTGAGAAAAAATGAAGGGGATTTTATCGATCCTGTCCGTGATGGTTGTTGTACTTTCCTTTGCAGTTGCAGGATCTGCTGGTACTTTTGATGAGAAATGTGCCATGTGCCACAAACCTGGTGATAAGCCTGCACCGTCAAAGGAGTCTTTTTTAAAGAAGTTCAAAAGTGCCAATGAATTGGTCAGGGCTGCAAAGGCTTCGACAAATCCTATGATGAAGGCTGTTCAGGGTAATGAAGACCTTCTTAAAAAGGCCGCTGCTGACATTGGTCTGAAGTAAGGATCACCGAGGGTATATGGGGGGATAAGAGAATTTCCTTCAACCCCTGTGTGCCCTTAAATCCCGCCCTAACTCTTATCCTGTTTTTATTTTTAAGGAATTCACTGTTATTTAATGCCTGTAAATTTTTAGTAAATGATTTTGTAAATTTTTTGGACTGTGACTAAAGTTACTGCCCTGCATAATAGAATCAAATTAAGATAACATTAAAGGAGCTGAGATGGACGAGGCTATCAAAAAGATCATCCTTTGTTATGACAACAGTGACCCCTCAATAATCGCAACAGAAATTTCTATTAGTATTGCCAGGGCCTTTGATTCTGAGGTTATCGGAGTTCATGGCTATAATGCCTCAATGCATGAAGGTGCCTTCAGGATAATGGAACCAACCCTTCCTGAAAGGTATCAGAAAGAGGAGATACTTGAGAGGCAGAGGGATGTTCATAACAAACTCATAAATATCGGCATGGAGAAGATAT
>JBKBUB010000267.1:0-1673 GCA_046290925.1 Thermodesulfovibrionales bacterium
ATGCAACATTAGGGTAAATGAATATGGCCATCCCTGAACATGATCAAAGGATGGGCAGATAGCGATCTATCTCATAGGGATGTATCTTTATCCTGTAATCATCCCATTCTACCTTTTTGCTAATAATCAACTCATTAAAAATATGCTCACCAAGTGCCTCTCTCAGGAGTTCGCTTTTCTCCGCAATCTCTATTGCCTCTATTAGACTTCCTGGAAGTTCCTCGATTCCCATCTGTTTCCTTTCTTCAGGCGTTAGATGATAAACATCCACCTCTGTTGGTTCTGATAACTTATATCCCTTTTCAACCCCATGCAGCCCTGCGTAAAGCATACAGGCAAAGGCAAGATAGGGATTACAGGCTGGGTCAGGCGAACGTAGTTCAATCCTTGTTGCCTTCTCCTTACCCGGTTTGTACATCGGAACCCTTATAAGAGCAGAGCGGTTCCTTCTCGCCCAGCAGATATAGACAGGAGCCTCATAGCCAGGTACGAGCCTCTTGTAAGAATTAACCCATTGGTTAAGGACAAGGGTTATCTCCCTTATATGCTTCAAAAGACCAGCTGTGTAAGATTTTGCTATATCAGAAAGGTGATAGACATCAGAGGCATCAAAAAAAGCATTCCTCTCCCCCCTGAAAAGAGACTGATGTGTATGCATACCGCTACCATTCTGTCCGAAAAGAGGCTTGGGCATAAATGTAGCATAAAGACCATATTTTCTTGCTATCTCTTTTACAGTAACCCTGTAGGTCATCACCTTATCAGCCATATCAAGGGCATCGGTGTACCTGAGATCGATCTCGTGTTGAGACGGAGCAACCTCGTGATGGGAATACTCGACACGGATACCCATTGATTCGAGGGCAAGGATCGTGTCCCTTCTTAGATCCTCGGCAGCATCGAGGGGATAATCAAAATATCCACCCTCATCCAGGATCTCCGGCGATTTCTCCGACCTGAAGTAGAAAAACTCAAGTTCAGGACCTAAATAAAAGTTAGTAAATCCCATTGACTTTGCCCTCTCAAGGGTCTTTTTAAGAACAAACCTCGGATCACCCTTGTAAGGCATCCCATCAGGCTCGTAGATATCACAGAACATCCTGGCCACAGCTTTTTCCTTCGGCCTCCAGGGCAATATTACAAAGGTCTCAGGATCAGGCCTCGCTATCATGTCACTCTCGTCAATCCTTGCGAAACCTTTTATTGAAGAGCCATCAAATCCCATCCCCTCTTCAAAGGCTGTATCGAGTTCCTCAACATGTATTGCAAAGCTCTTTAATTGTCCATGGATATCAGAAAACCACAGCCTCACAAACCTCACATCATTCTCCTTAAGAAGATCAAAGACATCCTTCTTATCACGTGGTTTCTCCATTGTCAGTCCTCCTTATTTTTATGTAGTTATTAAACTATGAGCTATAATAATACAATTTATAAGCTAATTGGTCAATTTTTACCCGATCTCCATAACCAAAAGGAACAGCAGGTTGCTGCTATGCTATAATCAATTATACTGTGCGACCGTTTATTTGGAGATTTGGATTCAGGATACACAATAGGCTTTAGGCTTAAGGCTTAAGGCGATAGGCTTACGTTGGTGAAGAGGTGAAGAGGTGAATTGGTGAAGAGGCCTATTCACCTATTTACCCATTCACCTATTCACCCATCCTTCA
>JBKBUB010000268.1:0-1656 GCA_046290925.1 Thermodesulfovibrionales bacterium
GAATCTTTCAAGCAGTCTTTCTATTGCCGGCACATTCAAGCTGCTTAAGGAAATTATGACAAAGATAAAAAATACTAGCCAGCCGGCAAACCTTCCAACAATGGAGGATAAACCTTCCTTTATGCCTCCCTTTAGAAAAATATTATTGATTCCATGCCTTTCTGAGAATTCATCGACCTTCAAGATCCTGAGCAGCCGGCAGAATGTCCTTTTCGTGAGCCAGCCGGTAAATAATCCGATAAGCAACAGCAACATTGCTGAGATCAAATTAGGGAGAAATTGTATGAACCTCTCCAGAAAACCCTCTAAAGGCTCTGATATGAGCCTTTCAAATATATTCTTCATCTCACACCTCCTGCCATACTATTACCCCAGAAAATCTCCGATTTCCTGGGGACACCATTTCTCGATGAGCAAGCCTTTTCTATTCTCAAAGGCGATGCATAGATTTTCTATTTTTCCCTCAACATCTTCCGCATCGCTTTCCCATGTCTCAAGCACAAAAGAGGCTGTTCTCCCAATATAAAGAGGCGTCAACGATTTAAGCAGATGCTCTTTGTTAATCAGTTTTTTATGGGCTGCAATGGCAAAACTGTAAATAATTTCCACCCATATCTCATCAGGGATATAAAATTCCTCTTTTGGCAACATCGCTATCTTATTTAAGAATTCTATAATCCCATCAGGCAGGAACACCTTCCATATATTAATGAGTTCTTTTACACCAAGCCTGAATTTTTCGATCATCCTGTCAACATTTACATTTACAGGCTCAAGCCCTACAGCGTATTGAAAGCCACAGGTTATCACAGGTTCAGACTCCTTCACCTTCATCCATACATCTGAATATGTCTCCATAAGGTCAAATGTTGCTCCGACAACCTGATAAAGCATTGCGCTTAAATCTGCGCCCGGGTCTTTAGGGTCGTGAATCTTTGCGCCGAGAAATGACTGGCAAACCTTGAAGTTATTGGCAATTGCAGTGGTAGTCATCCATATGTCTATTCCATATTTTGCAACATCCGTCTCCCAGACATCTTTTGTGAGATAAAACTTTGCAAGCTTGCCGGAGAAACCGAAGTCACCGCCTATAGGCTGTCTTATCCTCTTGCCGTATAATGCCCTCGTTAAAGGATAAACTATGCTGTTTGTTATAGTGCCATCATACTTATGTCTGTGATAAAGGGGTGCAACATAATCTATATTACCTTCAGTCACGGGTTTGATGAGAAGCTCTATCCACTCAGGCGTAATGCTCCTCAGATCGGAATCAACTACTGCGCATGCCTTCACATCCAAGGCTTCAGCAATCTCAAATATGGTCCTGAAGGCGCTTCCCTTGCCAGGGATGCCGTGATATGGCGTTGTTATTTTAAAAGACGGCCTTACCCTGTGATGAAGGAGGATCGATTGGAAATCCTCAATAGCTGCATTCTGGACAACATCCATCGTGCCGTCTGTTGAGCCTCCGTCCGAATTTACAAGCACACATTTTTTATCAGGGAAATATTTGGCAAATCCTGCTTGCACGGCCTTTACGACATGGCCTATTGTCCGGGCGTTGTTGTAGCTCGGAATGCCGACAAGGATATCCGCGGTCTCTATATCTGCTATCTTTTCCTGAATTTCCTTTCTTTCAATAATGCTGTTCATTGG
>JBKBUB010000269.1:0-1654 GCA_046290925.1 Thermodesulfovibrionales bacterium
GCCCTTGTTGCTCTTTACAGGCCAGGCCCCCTCGGCAGTGGTATGGTTGATGACTTCATAAAAAGGAAGAAAGGGCTTGTGCCTGTAAAATACGAGATTCCTCAGCTTAAGGAGATATTGAGCGAGACCTATGGCGTTATCCTGTATCAGGAACAGGTAATGAGGATAGCCAATAAACTTGCAAATTTCACTATGGGACAGGCCGACATTCTCAGAAAGGCAATGGGGAAGAAAAAACCGGAAGAGATGGAGAAACAGAAGGAGGCCTTTATTAAAGGAGCAATTGCTAACGGAATTCCCGAAAAGAAGGCAACGAGACTCTTTGACCTCATGGCCTTTTTTGCAGAATACGGGTTTAATAAATCTCATTCCGCAGCTTATGCCTATCTTGCATACCAGACCGCCTATCTCAAAGCCCATTATCCTGTTGAGTTTATGGCTGCTAATCTAAGCGCTGATATGGATAAGACGGACAAGATTATTAAGGCTATCTCGGAGTGCAGAAAGATGTCTATTACCATATTACCGCCTGATATAAACGAAAGTGAACGGGAATTTAAGGTAATAGGCAATGCCATAAGATTTGGTCTTGAGGCGGTAAAAGGGGTTGGCGGTTCAGCTATAGAGTCCATTTTAGAGATTAGAGAGAAGGACGGGCCATTCAAATCCTTTGAGGACTTTCTACAGCGCATTGAAAGTAAAAGGGTAAACAAAAAGGTTATCGAAGGTCTAATTAAGGCCGGTGCCTTCGACTCAACTGGCACAGGAAGAAAAGAGGCCCTATCTATCCTCGAAAGACCTCGAAATAATATGCCTGTTTACAATCTTTTTGATGACAAACCTTCAATCTCTCGGCAGGCTCATCATGAAACTACAGGTGAAGGTATCTCCTGGACGGAGAGATCCGATATTCTCCGTTTTGAAAAAGAATCCCTCGGATTTTATATAACAGATCATCCCCTGTCAAATTATAGAGAACAACTCAGCAGAATGAATTACAGGCGGATTTCAGAACTCGAGGATTTGCCCGACAGGGAGGAGATACTGACCGCTGCTGTTATAAGCAGTATAAAGAAGATACGCACCAAGGATAAGGGCGAAATAATGGCCTATGTGACTGTTGAAGATGAGGAGGGCAATGCCGAGGTTCTTGTCTTTCCTGATCTTTACAAAGAACTGGGAAGCATCATTCAGAAGGATTCTATTATTTCTATAAAGGGGGCCATTGATAAGACCGAAAAAGGCATAAAGATAATATCGAGAGAGATTCAGCCCCTTGACACAGCAGTAAAAGATTATAAGAATTCATCAGTAAACCATTTTGAGGTATCCTTGAAACTTAATACATCCTCCAGGGATAGACTGATGCTTTTGAGGGACACGATAATCGAATACCCGGGTAGTCTCCCCCTCTATCTTAATCTTGAGGTCAATGGTTTTCAGATTATAGTAAAGACAGATTATAATATCGAGCCCTCTGCTGAATTGACCCAAAAGTTACAAAAATTAGCCTGTTATTGGAGGCTGGCATGATGAAAAAACTTTTATCTGCGATACCTATAGCAACATTCAATAAACATAAGTGGTTCTTATTAAACGGTACCACAGGTGCGGTCTTGATCAAGCAATCACATTTAATATCAAATCGCATTAT
>JBKBUB010000026.1:0-10446 GCA_046290925.1 Thermodesulfovibrionales bacterium
AGCAGGGCTGGTTATTTTAACCCTCATAATGAGTAACGGAGGTTTTCACCTTGACGGACTTGCTGATACCTTTGATGCAATTGCCATAAAATCAACAGGGGACAGAGAAAGGGATATAAAGAAAAGGCTTGCTGTGATGAAGGACAGCACTACAGGACCTATAGGGGTCGTTGCAATAGTTTTTGTAGTCCTGCTCAAGTTCCTCTTCATAAGCAAGCTCTTTTCAGCTTCATCCCTATTTACAATTTATTCCATGCTATTTCTCATGCCAGTGTTTTCAAAGTGGATAATGGTTATAGCCATGTATCATGGTACATCAGCACGGCAGGACGGCCTCGGTACGATATTCCTGAATAATGTAAATCTCAATACTGTTATTATCTCATCGGTACTCCTTACCTCTCTGTATATGTTCATAGCAGGGGTGCACCTCCTGAGGGTTAATAGAGCAGGCGGCATAATGCTATTTATCATTCTTTTTATGTTTTTCTATATATTCAGCCTTATAGCGGTGAAGTTTTTCAAAAAGAAATTCAATGGGCTAACGGGTGATAACCTCGGAGCATTGAATGAGGTCTCTGAGATCCTGTTTTTAATGGTGGTTATTGTATGGTTACGACACTTTATCTAATCAGGCATGGCGAGACAGAGGGTAGCGATGTAAAACGGTACAAAGGGAGCATCGATATTCCTTTGTCAGAAAGGGGCGTAGAACAGATGGAGCAAGTTGCCAGATACTTGAACAGGCCATATAATGGCTTGAAAGCTGTTTATTGCTCTCCACTGATCAGGGCAATAAGAAGCGCTGAGATAATTTCCGAACCCTATGGATTAAGGCCCATCGCTGTGCCTGACTTAAGAGAAAGGAGTTTTGGCATCTGGGAGGGCATGTCATTTGATGAGATAAGAGAGCGGTATCCTGAGGAATTCGAGGCATGGGCAAGTAATCCACTCAAATACAGCCCCATGGGAGGAGAAAGCACACTTGAGGTAAGGGATCGGGTTATGAACGCTCTCCATGATATACTTTCAAATCATGATGCGGAAAGAATAGCGATTGTTGCCCACGGTGGTGTTAACAGGATTATCCTCTGCCATTACATGGGTGTCCCTCTCGAGAATATCTTCAGGATAGAGCAGGACTATGCAGCAGTAAACATCATTGAGTTTCATGATGGATATCCAGTTGTGAGACTCATTAATGGAGTCTTTTATGGCTAAGGCATTGATGATTCAGGGAACCGGATCTGGTGCTGGTAAAAGCCTTATTGTCGCTGCTTTGTGCAGAATTTTTAAGGATATGGGGATAAATATAGCTCCCTTTAAGGCACAGAACATGGCCCTTAATTCATTTATAACAAGAGATGGCGGAGAGATAGGTCGAGCACAGGCACTTCAGGCTGAGGCAGCAAGGATTGAACCATCAATAGATATGAATCCTGTGCTTCTTAAGGCATCTGGTGAAAGGGGCTGTCAGGTTATTGTTCATGGAAAGGTCTTCGGTCATTATGAGGCAAAGAAATACTATTCACTTAAAGAAAGCCTCTGGCCCTATGTGAAAGATTCCTTTGACAGGCTTTCAGAGGAATATGACCTTATAATAATTGAAGGTGCTGGAAGCCCTGCTGAGATAAATCTTATGGATAGTGACATTGTAAACATGAGAATGGCTAAATATGCAAAGGCACCTGTATTGATTGTTGGTGATATAGACAGGGGTGGTGTCTTTGCATCACTCTATGGAACTGTCAGGCTTCTTGGAAGAGACAGTAGATATATAAAAGGGTTCATTATTAACAAATTTCGAGGTGATATAGAGATACTTAATCCCGGACTTGAAATGATAAGGGAAAAGACAGGGAAACCGGTAATAGGTATATTGCCCTATATAAAAGACATAGGGTTGCCTGAAGAAGATGGGTTAGCCCTTCAGAAGATTAGTATTCAGTCTTCAGCCTTTAGCCCTCAGCCTTCTGTGAAGCTCGTGGTGGTGAGGCTTCAATATATATCAAACTTTACAGACTTTGACCCTTTTATTTATGAGCCTGATGTAGAGCTTGTTTATTCCAATAATCCTTCTGACATAGAGAATGCGGATATCATCATTGTGCCAGGGACAAAGAACACAGTAAAAGACTTGTTATTCTTAAAAGAAAGGCGACTTGATGATAGCATAAAGAGGGCATATGAAAAGGGAATTCATATTATAGGCATCTGTGGTGGATACCAGATTCTGGGTAAAAAAATATATGACCCCTGTTGCGTTGAGAGCAGTCAGAAAGAGATTGATGGCATAGGGCTTTTGAATATAAAGACCGTGTTTGAGAAAACAAAGATAACTGCACAGGTAGAAGCAGAAATAGCTGATAGCTCTTGGCTCATGGCCCAGAGTTACAAGCCACTGAAGGGCTACGAGATCCATATGGGTATGAGTACAGGAGACATCGGGTTATTCAGGATAAAGAGGAACGGTAAAGGGGAGGTTTTTGACGGTACAATAAATAGTAATTGCTGGGGGACATATCTACATGGCATCTTTGAGAATGACGAATTCCGAAGGGCAGTGATAAATGCTGCAAGAAAAAATAAGAATCTCGCTCCGATCGCCCTCAAAGTTAGATATGCTGAGATAAAAGACAGGGGGATCAATGCTCTTGCCGATGTTATAAGGAAGAACATAGATATGGATTTTATAAAAAGGATCACCGCTTTATGATAGAGATTCAGTCTTCATTCAGCCTCCAGCCTTTAGTTTTGATAATGGCATTTCTCCTGGATTTGGCTATCGGTGACCCACGGTGGCTCCCCCATCCTGTAAGGATTATGGGAAGTGCAATTGCCAAAACAGAGAAAATACTGAGAACAGAAGACAGAGGACAGAAGACAGAAGATAGACTCAAAGGGGTATTTTTAGTATTTATAATTGTTGGTCTGACCTTTGGATTAACATGGCTCATAGTATATGCATTAACAAAGATAGGGAATATCTCTTCTCTGATGAGTTATTTTTCTGGTGCACTGCTCGTCTATCTCACATCCACGACAATAGCAATTCGTGAATTAATAGATTCTGCAAGGGATGTAATAAAGGCTTTAAAAAAGGGAGATATCAAACTCGCAAGAAAAAATCTGAGCATGATCGTTGGACGGGATACGGAAAACCTCTCAGAAAAAGGGGTGTTAAAGGCAACGATAGAGACACTCTCTGAAAACCTCTCGGATGGCATTATCGCACCTTTGTTTTATCTCTCTATTGGCGGTATACCACTTGCCATGGCCTATAAGGCAATAAATACCCTCGATTCCATGGTCGGATATAAGAACGCCAAATACATAGACTTTGGATGGGCATCAGCAAGGCTCGATGACATTGCCAATTATATACCGGCACGGATTTCGGGTGTATTAATTGTAATATCTATCTTCTTTATTACAATATTTAAATGTCCTTCCCACGCATCACGCATTACGCATTACGCATTACGCGTTATGATTAATGACGGAAGGAAGCATTTAAGCCCAAATTCAGGGATCCCCGAGGCTGCTATGGCAGGTGCATTGGGCGTGAGATTGGGAGGTCCTTCAAGATACAATGGTGTTGAGGTGCAAAAACCATATATTGGTGAGGAAAAGACAGAGGATTATCTTACAGCCTCTGAGAGGGCATTAATGATAATCAAATCAGCGTCGATCATTGCAATTTGTATTACAGGGGTTTTTCTTTATGCTAAGTGAACACGGTGGGAACATCTATAGATTTATGGAAGAGATGAGTTACGAAATCGATGGTGTCATAGATTTCAGCGCATCCATAAATCCCCTTGGTGTGCCCGAAAGTGTGATAGAGAAAATCAAGGATGGTATCAAATTCCTTTGCCACTATCCTGACCCTGAGGCAAAAAGGCTCACTCAGGAGATCTCAAGACATCTCGAGATAAACCCTCAATATATCATCTGTGGTAATGGCAGCACCGAATTAATCTATCTTATTGTCAGGGCGTTAAGACCAGAAAGGGTTCTTATACCCGAACCAACATTCTCTGAATACGAAAGGGCTTGCAGGTTATGTAACAAGTTGGAGGTAGTGAGTTATGAGTTGAAGGAAGAGAACAATTTTAGGATAGACCCTGACGATTTTATTTCATCACTTATCACTCATCACTTATCACGATCTCTTGATATGGTATTTCTCTGTAATCCGAATAATCCTACAGGACAATTATTAAAGAGAGACGATGTCATTAAGATTGCCGATGCAGCAAGAGACCTCAAATGCTATCTCGTTGTTGATGAGGCATTTATAGATTTTATACCAGAAGATTCTGTTATCAATGAGGTTGAGAATAATCCCTATCTTGTTGTTTTAAGGTCATTGACAAAGTTCTATGCACTTTCAGGTCTAAGGATAGGTTATGGCGTATTCCCTGAAGATGTTATTAATCTCATAAGAAGGCATAAAGAACCATGGACAGTGAATACCCTTGCAGAGATGGCTGGAATTGCTGCACTAAAGGACATAGGTTATAAAAAAGAGACATTTAAGGTCATTGGGGAAGGAAAAAAGTTACTTGAGGATGGTTTCAGATTGCTAAGAATAAACTACTTCCCATCCTCTGCAAATTTTTATTTAATAAGGCATGGGAAGGCCAGAAAGATAATCTCTTCCCTCAATGATAAAAGGATCATGGTAAGGGACTGTTCTAATTTTAGAGGTCTCGATTCTACATACATGCGAATTGCTGTGAGATCAAAAGGTGATAACATGATATTGCTTAAGGAGTTTGGAGAGATATGCCAGGCATTATAATAGCAGGAACTCATAGCGGTTGTGGAAAGACAACCATTACACTGGGCATAATGGCTGCATTAAAAAAGAAGGGTTTTACTGTTCAACCCTTTAAGACAGGCCCTGACTTTATAGATGCAGGATTGCACAGACTTGTTACAGGAAGGCCTTCGATAAATCTTGACATCTGGATGTGTGGTAAGGATTATGTGAGGAACTGCTTTTGCAGATATTCTTCAGATGCTGATATATCGATCATTGAGGGTGTAATGGGTTTTTATGACGGAGAATTAAACACTGCAAGCTTAGCTGAAGTTCTCAATCTACCAGTTATCCTCGTTGTAGATGCCTATGGTATGGCAGAAAGTGCTGGGGCTATTGTTAAAGGATTTATGGAATATAAAAATCAAGGTTTAATTAAAGGCGTAATCTTTAACAGGGTAGCGTCGGAGAGGCATTTTAAAAGACTCAAAAATAGTGTTCAGGGTGTTGGAGTTTTCGGTTACCTTCCGAGGGATATTAAATTCGAGATCCCCCATAGACATCTCGGACTGGTCGTTGCAGAGGAGCATCCAATAACCAGCGAGGCAATCGAAAGGCTTGCTGATTCGGTGCTGGAGCATGTGGATATGGAAATAATAGAGCAGCACAGTAGCAGAACCAAGATCGGCTTCACCCCTTCACCCCTTCACCCCTTCACCCCTTCACCTATCATTGCCGTCGCCTATGATAAGGCATTCTGTTTTTATTATGAAGACAATCTTGATCTATTAAGAGAGCCCGGGGCTGAGATTGTAAGGTTTAGTCCCCTTTATGATGAGACAATCCCGGAGGCTGACGCCATATATATTGGAGGTGGTTATCCAGAACTCCATGCATTGGGACTCTCAAAGAATATCTCCATGCTCAGGGCTGTTCAAGACTGGGCCAATTCTGGAAGACCGATTTATGCTGAATGCGGAGGATTAATGTATCTATCAAGAGGTATTTATGACACGAATGGAGATTTCTTTCAGATGGCAGGGGTAATGCCCTTTGAGGCTGTTATGAGGAGAGAAAGATTTCATCTCGGTTACAGAGAGGTTGAATTAAAGGAGGATTGCATCCTGGGAAAGAAGGGGGACAGACTGAAGGGGCACGAGTTCCATTATTCTGATATAAAGGAACTACAGAAAATCGAAGATTCTCGGGGGAGGGGTAGTAAAGCAGTTCAGGGTTATTCGAAGGGAATTTACTCTGTCATAAATAGCCAGGGCGAGTCTATTGAAACACCATGTTATAGGTTTAAAAACACCTTTGCAAGTTACATCCACATACATTTTGGAAGCAGTCCTGCTATCGCGGGGAATTTTATAAATTTTATAAGGAGTATAAATGGAAAATATAATACTCATAGGACATGGAAGTCCTAAAAGAGAAGCCAATAACTTAGAACATATAGGCAGGCTTTTACACTCTGCAATTCATCCCGGTTGTTGCAAAGGCTGTGTAAGGGTAGCATATCTCCAGTTTGCAGAACCTGGGATTGCCGATGCAATTAAAGAGTGCATTCATAGTGGAGCTAAACGTATAATTATCCATCCCTATTTTTTAAGTTCTGGAATGCATGTAACAAAGGACATACCAGAGATAATAAGAAAGGCAAAGGATATGTATCCTGATGCGGAATTTGTCTTCACAGAACCTCTTGGCACCCATGAAAAGTTGGTGCAGGTTGTGATGGAAAGGATACATGCAGTGAGTTGCTTGAGGCCAGAGGATATAGAAAAAAGAAGTTTTGAAATAATCTCGAAAGAACTGGATTTAAGCGATGTGCCTCAGGAACAATTGCCTATTATAAAAAGGGTAATACATGCTACTGCGGATTTTGAATTCAAAAATAGCCTGATCTTTCATCCTGACGCCATAACTACAGGAATAAGTGCCATAAATGCGGGTAAGGATATCATTACTGATGTTGAGATGGTCAAAACAGGGATTATAAAGAGATGGCTTGAACCATTTGGTGGAAAGGTCATATGCAACATTAATGATAAAGATGTTATCAGGCTCTCAAAGGATACTGGCAAGACCCGTTCAGAAATCGCAATAGAAATGGCACTGAAAGAGTATAAAAATATAGGTATTATAGCCATAGGCAATGCGCCAACCGCATTATTGAAGGTTATAGAGATGTTCAATTCACCCCTTCACCCATTCACCCCTTCACCCATTCTTGTCATTGGTGTTCCTGTCGGTTTTGTAAAGGCACTGGAATCAAAGGCACTGCTGGCGGCACAGAAATTCCCGTTTATAACGAACTTAAGCAGAAAAGGCGGAACGCCCGTGGCAGTAGCAATTGTAAATGCATTATTAAAAATAGCAAAGGAGGAAAGATGAAAGGTCAAAAATTAAAAAAAATCTTTACTTACTACTTCTGCTCTACTGCTCTACTGCTCTCGGCCCCAAAAAATCTGGCGATTTTTTGGGGACTCCTATTGATCTGCTGTTCTGTTTCTGATGCCCATGCCATGCACATCTCGGAGGGGATATTGCCTTTTAATTGGGCATTACTGTGGTTTCTTGTGGCAGCGCCATTTGTCTTATGGGGACTGTATGAACTTAAAAAGAAGTCTTCCACCGACTTATCCTTTAAACCTCTTGTAGGTTTGATGGCTGCAGTGGTCTTTATTATCTCATGCATGCCGATACCCGTGCCAACGGCAGGCACATGCAGTCATCCCTGCGGTACCGGGATGGCCGGGATCCTTGTAGGTCCTGTAATAAGCATACTAATAACATCCATTGCATTGCTCATTCAGGCATTATTCCTTGCCCACGGAGGGTTAAGCACATGGGGTGCAGATATAGTTTCTATGGGTGTGATAGGTTCATTTGCCGGATACCTTACATTTAAGACATTGCGCTCAGTGAAAATAAACATGGCGGTGTCGGGATTTCTGGCAGGATTGCTTGCAGATTGGGCAACATACCTGACCACATCTGTGGAGCTTGCATCAGGTATAAGAGGAGATTCTCCCTTCATGCCCCTATTCTGGAAGATACTTGTTGCCTTCATACCGACTCAGTTCCCCCTTGGAATCCTTGAGGGTGCAATGACAGCAGGGATGGTTATGCTTCTTTACAAAAAACGGCCTGATCTGCTTGTAAAGATGAGGGTAATAAGGGCAGAGGAGGTGAGGATATGAAGTCTCTGATCTCAGGGTTACTTCTATTGTGCATCTCTATAACCCTAATCTTCTGTTTGACCGCCCCAGCATATGCAGAAGGGGGATCCAAATGGGCAGGCGTTGATGAGTCTGTAGTTGAGAAGTTTGCAAAGGAACACGGAAGGGAGGCAAGAGAACCTCTGATAAATACAGATCAGGGAGACCTGCTGCTCTTTGTTTTCCTGATCGCAGGCACGGTTGGAGGATTTGTAGCAGGATATTACTGGAGGACACTGACAGAGGAAAGAGCAAAGGGTAAGGAACAAAAGACTCAGACAAAAGGGGTTTGAGAAATGTCACCTAAGCGAAGGCAAAGGGTCTCAAATTAGAGAACTTTGCCTCTCTTAGAATGAAGGAAAAACTATATATGGAACTAATTTCTGAATACTTTAAAAAAGAATCTCTGCTTCTAAGGGTAGATGCGAGGATAAAACTCCTTGTCGCATTAGTTATGCTTGCAATGGTCTTAAGCTATAATGGGTTTCTGTTTCCGATGATAATATTAGGCATAAGCCTTACGATCTGTATTTGGCTTAATGTCCCGCTAAAGGTATTCTTTTTAAGATTCTCTGAGCCTCTCTTTATTGCCTTTGTTGTGATATTTCTTAAATTCCTGTTTTCGGGACAGGATACCATGTTTTCTATTAATCTTCCCACTCCTCACTTTGCGCTTATTACCTTAACGGGACACATGGATGGGCTTATTGAGGGGCTTCAGATTGGAAGCAGGATTTTGGGGGCTGTTTCCATTGTCACTTTATTAGGCCTTTTTACTCGCTTTACAGAGATAATGGCAGCATTGTCATGGTTTAAAATCCCGAAGGGCTTTATAGAGATATCCCTGTTTGCCTACAGGTATATCTTTGTGATTTTTGAAGAAGCAATGGTCATATATAATGCGCAGAAAAACCGTCTTGGTTATTCAAGTATTAAGCGGGGATTAAACTCATTCGGTACCCTCACAGGCTCACTGATACTAAAGGCCTTTGAGCATAGCCAGAATACCACAGTGTCAATGATTCAAAGGGGCTATGACGGCAATATACCTATACTGAAGCATAAGCCCTTCAGGGTATCCGAGATAATTGCCTCCGCTGCAATCATAACTGCAATGGGAGTTGTATGGAAAATTTAAAAGGAACACAGAAAACAACTCCATCTACCTTCTCCTCGGATGGGAAGGGCAAGGGAGGAGGTGAAGGTTCGGGGTCTGGGGTCCTGGCTCTGGATTCTGTTAGGTTATACGTTAAAATATACTCATTTAAATATCCTGACGGCACAACAGCCCTGTCTGACATAAGCCTTGAGATAAAAAGGGGCGAATTCATCGGTATACTGGGTTCAAACGGTTCGGGGAAAACAACATTACTAAAGGTAATAGATGGATTGTTTAAGGATTTTGATGGCGATGTCATTCTTGATGGAGCTAATATAAAAAAACTATCTCCGAAAGAGATCTATAAAAAAGTCGGCCTTGTCTTCCAGAACCCTGATGATCAGCTTTTTGCTTCAACTGTATTTGAGGATGTGGCCTTTGGTCCATTAAACATGGGATTCCCGGAAGAAGAGGTAGTTCGGAGGGTAAATGATGCCCTTAGATGGGTGGAGATGATTGAATATGCAAAAAAATCCATTCACAATTTAAGCTTTGGACAGAAGAAAAGGATATGTATTGCCGGACTCCTTGCGATGGGGCATGAGATACTGCTCCTTGATGAACCAACTGCTGGGCTTGATCCCATGGGAGAGTATAAGATGATGAATCTGCTAACGAAGTTGAACAAAGAAAATGGAGTAACCATTGTCATGGCAACACATAGCGTTGACCTCGTGCCACTATTTCTTGATAGGCTTTATATCTTAAGCCGTGGTAGGATTGCGAGGTCAGGTATGCCTGAAGATGTCTTTACGGCGCCAAGGGATATGTCTGATGTGAAGCTGAGGCTACCGCAGATTGCTGAGCTAATTTATAAACTCAAGCATGAAGATAAATTACCCTTTAATAAAATCCCCCTTACCATTGGTGAGGCCAGAAGGGAGATATGCAACTTATTAAATAGCAGGGGATGATTATGAAGAAGATATATCTTATCGGTATAGGTACAGGCAATCCAGAACACCTCACAATTCAGGCTATAGATACATTAAAAAAGGTCAATGTCTTTTTTATCCTTGAGAAGGAGTCTGAAAAGAACGAAGACCTTGTTAAGATAAGGAAGGAGATATTGCAGAGGTATTTGCCTGATGGAAGATATAGGGTTATGGAAATAAAGATTCCTGAAAGGAAAAGGGGGGGCAGGGAATTGGAGGATTATAAGCAGAGAGTCTCCTCATGGAGGAAACAAAAGGCAGAGATCATAGCAAGCTCCATAAATCAGGAAATAGCCGATGGTGAAACAGGCGCTATACTTATCTGGGGCGATCCCTCCCTTTATGATGGCCATATAGAGA
>JBKBUB010000270.1:0-1626 GCA_046290925.1 Thermodesulfovibrionales bacterium
CATATGTCCCATCTTCATAAGCTTCTCGACAAAGGCCTTTTGATCCTTAGCCTCTATCTTAAGTTTAAGGGATTCAATGTCAGAGGGACTATAGCACAACTTTGCAGCCATCGCAACAGTCTCCTCTGGATTTGGAGTATAACGGAGCAGTATGACCTTAAGTTTGGATTCAGGCATGAAATATCATAACATAATTTGCTGTCTTAACCAATACATCTAAAACCAGGCTAATTCTTGCAACGGTTGGGTAACCTTTATCCTTTGACAATAAATCCTCCCTGTCTTCCTCCATCCTTGGAAAACCTGAATGAGTAAAACCTTTCATGTTCACAGTAAGTGCAGAGATTAGATATCCATACATGGTCAGGAACTATCCCAGCCTTTAAGGCCTGATACTTATTGGCTGAGGGAAGGTCGAGGCAGTACTTTCCATCTCTCTGTAACATATATTCACCCTCACCTGTAACCTTTTCAACAGCTTCAATGACCTCATATCCAACGCCATAACAACACCATCTTATGCTCGGGCCCATTGCTATAAGAATATCAGAAGGGTCAGAAGAAAACCTCTCTTCCATTGTCTCGATTGTCTTCATGAGTATTCTTGATGCCGTTCCTCTCCAGCCAGCATGGACTGCGCCTATAACCCCTTTCTTCTTATCATAAAGAAGGATAGGCACACAGTCAGCAATATGGATGCCAAGCATAAGCCCTTCTTTCTCTGTCAGGACTGCATCTGCTACGGCAGGGTTTGTGGCCGGGTCAACAATAATTACTTCTGAGGTATGCTTCTGGATGGGCGTATAGAGGGATTCTTTTTTTATCCCTCCAATCTTAGCTATCTTATCAGGGTCAACTCCTGGCTTCTTGCCTGTAAAAAAGGCCCTCACTGGCTCTTTTTCGAATAACTCAGGAGTAATTATTACTTCTTCCATTAGTCTATCCCTGAAGCGGCACAGGTTAGTCTCTTAAATGCCTCAGGTATCGCCTCTATTATGTCTGAGGCTATAAGGGAATGTTCTCCCTTTGACTCTGCTGCAATATCCCCTGAAAGACCATGGAGATAAACTCCGACGATTGCAACCTTTAATGGCTCAAACCCTTGCCCGATAAGCGCACCTATCATCCCTGTTAAGACATCACCTGCTCCTGCTGTTGCCATTCCAGGGTTACCTGTAGGATTAATATAGACCCTTCCATCAGGCCCTGCAGTAATAGTAGGCACCCCCTTCAGGACAAGATAGGCCCCTGTCTCTTCTGAAAATGAACGAGCGGCATCGATCCTGTCCTTCTCTATATCAGAAATCTCTATCTTTAATCCCGTCTTACTAAGGAGCCTTGACATCTCACCTGGATGGGGAGTGAGTATAAGTGGTGACTTACATTCCTTTAGTAACCCCTGGTCTGGGATAGAATTAATCGCATCAGCATCAACGACTGCGGGTTTATCGAGAGAAATTAATATCTCTGTCAGTAATCTTATTGTATCCTCAGACACGCCGATCCCGGGTCCTATACACAATACGTCTGCCCTTTCTGAAAGGAAATCGAGTATCTCCTTGCATGCCTTTGATGATAGTGTTCCATCACCCCTATCAGGTAGTGGAAGGGTCATCTCCTCGGTGA
>JBKBUB010000271.1:0-1604 GCA_046290925.1 Thermodesulfovibrionales bacterium
ATGTTGAAAACCCTTGATTATGGTGTCGCCGTAAAGCCTTTTCAGGCCGCCCATCGTTTCTATTGGCAATTCTCAGTATTATATCTATCGGGGTCTGTGGGGTCTGTGGATTGATTTTGTCTTTAACCATATGTTATTTTAGTAACCTATTAAATTAGAAACAATTATGGTGATTTTTAAATAAAAAGGAGGAGAGATGCCAGGAAAATCCGCCCAAAAGAAAAACCTTTCTGCCCTTAAGAGGGTTCGACAGGCAGCGAAGAGAGAACTTAGGAACAGATCAGTGAAGACGGCTATTAAGACAGCTACAAAGAAGGTTATCGCTGCAGTGGAATCTAAAGACAGGGAAAAGGTTCAGAAAGAACTGATTGAGACCACAAAGTTGATAAGCAGGGCCGCTGCAAAGGGTATAATCCATAAGAATGCTGCATCGAGGAAGATCTCAAGGCTTGCAATAATAGCGAATAAGGTACTTAGGGCTGAAGCAGCCTGATGAATAGATATTCGAGGGGATACTTTCCTCCCGAGGCCTTTAAGGCTGAGTCTGCCTCATGAAGCAATTTGAATATCCCTTCAAGGTATTTATATCTGCCTTCTTCTTTAACGCGACTGAAGTGCCAGTTAAGGGCACCAAGGATACTGAAAGGTTCAACTGAATCAAGGAGTCTATTCAATATCCTGAAGACCATTCCCTTATCATTTTTCTTTATTGCCTCAATCAGGTCAAAGACATCATAATCTCCTTCATTCCTGACGATGTTTGATATATCTGCCGCATCGACCTCGCTCTTGCCGAGAAGGGCTATCTTTTCGAGTTCTGATGATATCAGACCGATATCCTGGCCTGTAATGCCGATGAGGTAATCTACAGCACCATCGGTAAGATGAATGTCCTTTTGCCTAGTCTTCTCCTTTATCCATGATGGAATATCCTGAAGGCGAATATCAACAGAGATGGATTTGATCCCAAGGGATAACAAGCCTTTAAAATCATCCTTAGGCTTACCCAGGTAAAGCAATACAAGGATAGAATAAGGCGATGGGTTCGAGATATAATCACCGATTGTGGATATCTCCTTTTTCTTCATCATCTGGGCATTCTCGATAATCACCAATCTCTTTCCACCTAAAAAGGGCATTGTATTGAGTATATCGATCATATCATCTATCGAAGGCCTCTCAGTTTCTTCCATATCAATGACATCGAGACAAAAGTCTCTGTTATCTTTTGGGATAATGTCAGAGGTCATAAAGAGGGCCTCCTTCAGGAGAAAGTGGCTCTCACTATAAAGGAGGTAAACAGGTGCGCTGAGTCCCTTTCTTATCTCTGCTATATAATGGTTAAGGCCCATGGATTATGGTTCGACAGGCTTTACCAGCATAGATATTATTAACTCCTGAGAGAGGTCCCTCAGGGCCTTCTCTATTGCCTTCTCTTTAAAGGCCATAACATCCTGGAGCCTTTCAGCACTGGTAAAGGAAACTATAAAAGGGCCTTCTGATCTGAGATCCCTTATTCCAGAGGGGGTTTTTAGTTTAAAGACCCCCCTTATAAGCACCTCATATTCGACAGCAACGCCTGATCTCTCGGAAAGGGTTCTTAA
>JBKBUB010000272.1:0-1561 GCA_046290925.1 Thermodesulfovibrionales bacterium
CCTCAACTGCCTTGCCCTTTGATAGATGTCCCTTATTGCCTCGGCCTTATTGTTCTTGAGATATTCATCAATCTTTTCGATCTCGGCCTTGAAGATCTCAAGGAACTTCAAAAGGTTTTCCCTGTTATATATCACTATATCCCTCCATAGTTCTGGAGAACTGAGGGCGATACGGGTTGTATCCTTGAATCCCTGACCAGCATATTCAATATACTCAGAGTCAATGTCTCCAATTGTGTTGACCAGGCTAAAGGCTATTACATGGGGCAGATGGCTGATGGCTGCGTATACCTCATCATGTTTATGGGGGTCCATGAACCTGACCTTCGCACCCACACTTTCCCACAGGATTGCTATCTTTTGCAATGCCCCTGTATCTGAGTTCTCTGTTGGCGTGATTATACAGAGGGCGTTGTTAAAGAGGTCTGCCCGCGCCTCGTCTATACCTGATTTGTCACTGCCTGCTATTGGATGCGAGCCGATATAATGCGCTCCCTCAGGCATCAAGGACTCCAATTCATGGACGAGTCCGCCTTTGACACTCCCCACGTCTGTTATTAGGCCGCCTTGCTTTAAAGTGTCTTTTATCATTCTGGCAATATCTCTGAACGCACCGACAGGTGTCGAAAGGAGTATAAGGTCGGCATCTTCGCAGACCTTTCTCACATCAAGGCTGTAATCATCTATTATCCCCCTTTCCTTTGCTCTTTTTAGATTATCCTCGCTTCTGCCAAAGCCAATTATAGTTTTGCATAAATTATTCTGCCTTAACGAAAGGGCAAAGGATGCGCCAAGAAGGCCAACGCCGATGATAGATACTTTATTGAAAAAAAGCTTGTTCATTAACTCATAACCAGCTTTATATTTCCCTTTCCACAGCCTCTGCTATAGGCCTGAGTTCTTTCATAAGTTGCGTAAAGGAATCAGGCTTGAGTGACTGCTCTCCATCTGACATGGCCTCCTCAGGATTGGGATGAACCTCAATCATAAGGCCATCCGCTCCTGCTGCAATTGCAGCCTTTGCCATGGGTACAACGAGGTCCCATTTACCAACTCCATGACTTGGGTCAACGATAACAGGAAGATGTGTCAGTTGCTTCAGGAGCGGGACAGCGCTCAGGTCGAGGGTATTCCTTGTTGCTGTCTCGAAGGTCCTTATCCCCCTCTCGCAGAGTATGACCTCGTGATTGCCACGGGACATAATATACTCTGCCGACATCAACCATTCCTTTATTGTTGCTGATAGCCCCCTCTTAAGAAGTACAGGCTTCTTAACAGAGCCAACCTCGAGAAGGAGCCTGAAGTTCTGCATATTCCTTGCACCTATCTGGATTATGTCGGCATATTTAACCATAATATCAAGATCGCGGGGATCCATCAATTCAGTTACGATGGGCAGTCCTGTCCTATCTTTTGCTTCAGTTAAATACCGAAGTCCTTCCTCTCCAAGACCCTGAAATGTATATGGTGATGTGCGGGGTTTGAATGCGCCACCTCTGAGAAATGTTGCCCCTGCCTTTTTTACCTCCTCAGCAGTGGCTATTATCATTGCCCTGTTTTC
>JBKBUB010000273.1:0-1560 GCA_046290925.1 Thermodesulfovibrionales bacterium
GCAGGTGTAATCGGTCTCGCTGTGGCTGCAGAGATAGCCAATAATAATCTCGATATATTTATACTTGAAAAAAATGAATCCTATGGCCGAGGAATCAGCTCAAGAAACAGCGAGGTTATACATTCGGGTATTTATTATCCAACCAATTCATTAAAGGCAAGACTCTGTATCGAAGGGAAAAAACTACTCTACGAGATTTGCGAAAAAAACAATATCCCCTATAAAAAAACAGGCAAATTGATAATAGCAACAATTGATAGCGAGATACAGAAAGTGCAAAGCCTATATCAAAATGCGCAACAAAACGGAGTTACATCTGTACAACTTTTTGGAAAAGAAGACATTAAAAAGATGGAACCATATGTTTATGGAGTATCGGCCCTTTATTCACCTGATACCGGCATACTGAGCGTTCATCACCTTATGGATTATTTCTTAATGTCTGCAAAAAAAAAGGGTGCCGAGATAGTTTATGATACTGAGGTCATCGATATTGAGCAGACAAAAGATGGCTACAGGATTGCTACAAAAAACAAAAAAGGAGAATTGTTCAATTTCACCTCCGCGAGGGTTATAAACTCTGCAGGGCTTCAATCCGACACTATAGCCAAAATGGTGGGAAAAGATTACGCTTTAAACTATTGCAAAGGTGACTACTTTTCTATCAATAGGCCTGTACCCGTAAAAAGGTTAGTTTACCCAGTTCCTGAGGAGAGACATACAGGCCTTGGAATTCACTTAACCATAGATCTCAATGGTCGCGCAAGGTTAGGACCTGACGTACAGTATATTGAAAGGAAAGAGGACTATAGGATAGATAAGGAAAAGATAGACATATTCTATAAAGGCGCATTAAGATACTTGCCATTTCTCAAAAAAGAAGACCTATCCCCTGATATGTCAGGTATAAGACCAAAACTTCAAGGCCCTAACGACAGTTTCAGGGATTTTGTCATAAGCGAAGACCTTCCAGGATTTATAAATCTCGTTGGTATAGAATCACCTGGCCTCACAGCATCTCCTGCAATTGCAAGGTATGTAAAAAAGATGCTCTCTAATTAGGAGGAAGAATGAATATACTTATAACCGGTAATATGGGATATGTCGGACCATTAGTTGTCAAACGTTTGAGGAGTTCGTACCCTGATGCTATCTTAATCGGATTCGATACAGGTTTTTTTGAAAGATGTATTACAAATAGAGCAATAAGTCCTGATAGCAGGGTTGATATTCAGCATTTCTGTGATGTTAGAAAAATACAGGATAAGATTTTAGACGGTATAGATGCGATAGTACATCTGGCAGCCATCTCGAATGATCCTATGGGAAACACCTTTGAAGAGGTTACATATGACATCAATTACAAGTCCACCTTAGAACTTGCAAAGAAGGCAAAAATCCAGGGGGTTAAATCTTTTGTCTACGCATCAAGCTGCAGCATGTATGGTTATGCTGAGGATGGTCCAAGGACTGAGTCATCACCATTGAATCCACTTACTGCCTATGCGAGATCAAAGGTCATGTCAGAAGAGGGTTTAAAGAGACTGGCAGACAGGAAAT
>JBKBUB010000274.1:0-1464 GCA_046290925.1 Thermodesulfovibrionales bacterium
CAATCAGTTCACGGTACACTAAGGTATCGAAAAATAAATTTTCTCGCAACATCTGCATTATCTTAAATGCATTTTTCGGGTTAATCAAGACCACACCTGTGGTGCCGTTTAATAAGAACCACTCATGTTTATTGAATGTTGCTATAGGTATCGCAGATAAAAGTTTTTTCACCATGCCAGCCTCCAATTCAGGATCGTTTTTATAACGTTTGGGTTAATTATGGATTGTAAACAGTGAACTATGAGCCAGCAGGGGCGTATTACATACGCCCCTACTACCAGTAAGGATAGGGATAGTATCTCCACCAGTATGGATATGGATAAAAGGGCGGTGGTGGGTAATATGGTGGTGGCACATAATAATATTCCCTGATCCTCGGCCAAAGATAAATCTCTCTTATTTCAAAAAGGGGATAGGTGTATTCGATCTCATCGAGCCTGCCTTTCCTCAATCCGATAAACTCACCAGAGATCGTGATCTCCCTCCCTCTACGGTAAAGGAGGGGGTCAAGATGGCCGCTCTCCTTCGGAAAAAGGGCAAGGTATCTACCATTTGATTCATTTAGATCTCTTAGATAACCCCTCGAATCAACAGGGACAAAGAGGGCCTCGATAAGAGAGCCTTCCTCGGTGAATTTCGTCTCTATTATGATACCTCCAAGGACATAGAGTTTACCCTTGAAGGGATCTGGGTTTTCTCTCATTGCTGAGAGCGGAACATCTCTTGATGCGACATCCATCGTCTCAGGCCTCAGAACAGGGGCACAGGAGGATATAATAAGAATGATGGCAACTAATAATGACCCTATCATAATTATCTTATACAACATAAGTTCATGGGTGTCAAGAAAAATTATGCCCTATACGCTACAGCCTGATCTATGTTATCATGAATTAATGGAGCAAAGGGCTGAGTTTACAGAGTTATTCAGGAAATGGCTTATAAAAATTGATATTATTTTTCATGTCCTGGCGGCGATCCTGCTTCTCACAGCCTGCACAATGATCCTCTATTATGCCACTCTTAATATACTCAACCCAACGAGGGATTCCATAATCCATCTTGTAAACGATGTCCTTCTTTCCCTTATCATCCTTGAATTATTATGGACCGTGATAAGGTTTCTTAAGAAACAGAAATTTATCCTTGGGCCATTTCTTGCGATAGGTATAATAGCTGCTGTGAGAAGGATACTGCTTATCGAGGCCCAGACCTCCTTCATGGAGCATGTACCGGTGGAGAAGCTGTACGAGATAGGACTGAGCGCTGTCGTAATTATTATCCTTATGATCGCCTATTACCTCTCTGTAAAGGCCCAAAAACTGGAACAGTAATGACCCTTTTCTTTGTCATCTTCTTTTCTCTATATGGCCTCTTGCACTTCTACCTGCTTATGAAAGCAAGGTCAGCCTTCCATCTCCAGGGAAGGTATGTGGCCTTGATTATTCCCTTTCTTATCTTTA
>JBKBUB010000275.1:0-1406 GCA_046290925.1 Thermodesulfovibrionales bacterium
TACTCGATGCCGATGAGGTGATAGCTGAAAGGGATCATAATACAATAAGGGATTTGATCAGAAAGGGTAAGAAGGTCGCCTATCAGATGACGACGAGGAACTATATCAACAGGATTGTGACAAACTGGGTTCAAAATAAGGGTGAATATGTTGAAGAAAGGGGGGCAGGATGGTTCCCCAGTGTAAAAACGAGGTTATTTCCAAACGATAAGAGGCTAAGGTTTGAAAATCCTATCCATGAGCTCATAGATTATGCTGTTCAGAGGGAGGGCTATAAGTTAAAACACTGTCCTGTACCGGTGCATCACTATGGTAAACTGAACGAGAAGAAGACAGAGGAGAAGTTTGAACTCTATTATGAACTCGGGAAGAAAAAATTAGAAGAAGGAGAAAACAGGGAAAAGGCTATATATGAACTTGCCATTCAGGCCTCAGAGATGGGAAGGCTTGATGAGGCCGCACGATTGTGGGAGGATTTAATAAGGGTTAAACCTGAATTTGGCAGTGCCTATATCAGTCTTGCAAGGGTATATTGCGAACTTAAGAGATTTAACGATGCAGAGAAGACTGCAAAAAAGGCTGTTGAATTGGCACCTCATATGAAAGAATCGCACTACTCACTTGGCATGAGTCAATTTTATAAAGGTAACATTGATGCTGCGATAAAGAGCCTTCTTAAGGCTCTTGAGGTTGATCCTGATTATCCCCTGTCTTACGGATTGCTCTCTATATGCTACATAATGAAGGGAGATAAAGAGGCCGCCCGGAAATATATAGAGAAGGTCAAATCAATGGGCTTTGATTATCCTTCCTTTGCTAAGGCGATAATGGAGAAGGCTGGATCGGTCTGAAGACCCGAAATAAAACCGTCGTTAATGATTCTAAACTACATGGTTGATTATCTAACACTCAGACCTGCTGCTATATTGAGGTTTATATTTATAAGTATGTCCAGTTTCTCTGGTGATGGTGATGCCATTATCTCAAAGATTCTCTTGTCGATGAAGAGGCTAAGGCTGAGGAGGTCTTCCCTCAGTTTTTTTGGCAAGGGGTGGTCAGGCCTTGAGAGTTCTGCCTGGAAAAAACTCCAGAGTTTCTGGTTGTATTTGAGTGCTTCATCAAGCCTTTCTTGTATGTCCTGTGAGTCCCAGTTGTCCCTGCAATGCTTGAGTTTATGAGCCGCCTTAATAAGCACAGATGCCTCGAGTTCTCTTCCTGACATGGTGTTCTTCTGAACCTCTCTGTATGCCTCAATCCCTGTCTTTAACACGCTTTAATACCTCCTTTTCAAAGGCTAATAGTTTCTTAGCGATCTTTAGTGCCTGATAATAATCGTTTTCGAGGATAGACTGGCTTATCTGGTCTATCAGACCCACTGTTCTTGGAACGGCCTCAACAAGGTCTTT
>JBKBUB010000276.1:0-1390 GCA_046290925.1 Thermodesulfovibrionales bacterium
ATTACCAAAACCCTTGCATTCTGGACAGGCACCTACAGGATGATTGAAGGAGAAGAGAAGTGAAGAAGGCTCAGAAACCTCTATATTGCAATCATCACAGGCATTTAGAGAAGAAAAGGAAAGTGTCAAGCTATCATCAATCAGGAAGATCTTAAGCCTCTCGTGACCTTCACGCCAGGCCATCTCTATACTATCCGAAAGCCGTGGTTCATCCCTTATGACAATACGATCAAGGACAACTGAAATCCTCTCAGGGTTATCCTTTAACTCACTCATTTCCATTACCTCATTATTGATCAGAATCCTGTAAAAACCTCTTTTCCTGAGGGATTCTATCTCTTCCTCAGTCTCAAAAAAAACAATGGCCTTTTTGCCAAGATATCTTTCAACAAGGAATATATATATCTGGGATGGGTCCCATCTCCTTATCTCCTTGCCGCATTTCGGACAGTAGGGTGTTGAGACCTTTGAGTAGAGGAGTCTCAGGTAATCGTATATCTCTGTTAGCGTCCCTACCGTCGACCTTGCCCCCCTTACAGGATTCCTCTGTTCGAGGGCTATGGCAGGCCTTATATTATAGATTGCATCAACATCAGGCCTGTCGAGCTTTTCAAGGAATAGTCGAGCGTATGTCGATATAGACTCGATAAATCTCCACTGCCCCTCAGCGAAGATGGTATCAAAGGCAAGAGAGGACTTTCCAGAACCAGAAACCCCCGTTATAGCAATGACCTTATCATGGGGTATCCTGAGATTTATATCCCTGAGGTTATTCTGTCTTGCACCTTCAATTATTAACTCTCTAACTAACATCCAAATATTTTAACTTAGAGTACCTGTTAAAGGCTATATTCAGATATCCCTGAATTGCCAATAGAAACGATGTACAATCCTCGGATATTTCAGATATTATTGTAATTTGCAAATTAAGAATTTTGTGATATGATTGATTTAGAACCATTTAGGAGGTGCCCCATGAAGATATTACTGTCAACAGATGGCTCAGGGTATTCAGAGGGCGCAGCACGTTTCCTGATGCGACTGAACCTCACCCTAAAAGATGAGATTATAATACTTCATGTCATATCCTCAGTTCCTTTCAAGGATAACAGGGCGTCCTATTATGCGAGCCTTAAAGAGATAAAACAGGAGATTGCCCCAAAGATACTTGATTCTGCCGTGGAGATATTGAAACCCCTTAATGTGAGGCTCAGCACCGCCATTATAGACGCCTATCCAGACAGAGGAATTATCGATGTGGCAGTGGAATCAGGGGCAGACCTTATTGTTATGGGTGCGAGGGGGCTTAAAGGTATAACATCCCTTATGGTAGGAAGTGTGACAATGGCTGTAGCGGTAAATTCCCCTTTACCTGTCCTCATCATCAAAC
>JBKBUB010000277.1:0-1370 GCA_046290925.1 Thermodesulfovibrionales bacterium
GGGCTTGTCTTTCCATGGCAGACCATGTTTCCTTTTTTAGTCTTTTTTAAGGTCTTGACCATGTCATTAATAACAGGTGTGAGATCAAAGCCTCCGTTGTCGCAGCCCTTTATCATGCAGTCCATCTTAAAATATGCACATGAGGCAGGAAAGATATTTATGGTGCGGTGCATAAGAACAGGATTTGGTCCTTTCTGGTAGTATGTCATGTGAATTATAATGCCCGCAACATGAGGAAACTGTTCAGAAACAAGACCTGCCGCAAACCTGCTTTGCCTTCTCAGCGCAATCCTTGACGCATAATTAGTTCTACTCATCTTATCCCTTGTAAGAAAATGCTCCCCGTGCTTTAAAGCAAGGGGAGCATTGTAAGTTACAGCTTTATCACATTAACTGCCTTAAGGCCTTTTGGGCCGTTTTCGGTATCAAAGCTAACACCGTCGCCCTCGGCAAGAGATTTAAATCCGTTACCCTGAATGGATGAATAATGAACGAATACATCTCTTCCGTCTTCGGTTGTTATAAAGCCAAAACCCTTGGATTCATTAAACCACTTAACTGTTCCATTAGCCATTTTCTTTTTACCTCCTTCCACTAAACTAAAGCTTCAGAAAATAACTTTAAAAAAAAGGCCACAAAGCTAAAAGTCTTTGTGGCCTTTACGGGGTTCAAAAACTTCCGAAACTTCTATAAAAATCATAACACATCATTCAAGAAAAAAGCAACCAATTTCTTCATCCCTCCTTCTCCTATCGACAGGAGTTGATAGTTATTAATTCCTCTTTCATCCCTGTTACTATAAAAACAGGATTCTGCGAACTGAGGTGATGACCTTTACCGATAGGTTTGAATCTTGATATGCTAATCTCCAAAACATCTATGTAATAACCTTTTTCTTTAAATAGAGCTATGGCCATATTAAGTGTCTCCAGGGTTGTGGCTGTAAGGACTATGATGCCTGAGGCTATCTTACAATCAATAGCATGTATAATATCCCCCAGTCTTCCGCCGCTACCACCAATAAAGATCCTATCAGGTAAAGGAAGGCCTTCGAGGATATCAGGAGCCTCTCCGCATATTATCTCCATATTAGATATGTTAAATCTCCTCTTATTCTCTATAATATGGTTAATCTGTTCTTCGTTCCTTTCAACGGCATAGACCTTCATCTGAGAACACATTCTTGCAACCTCAACAGATACAGACCCAGATCCAGCACCGATGTCCCAGAATACGCCTTTTTGAGGAAGTCTTAACTTATGTATCGCTATAGCCCTCACTCCATCTTTTGTTATAAGACCCCTCGAATGAGAGATTTCGTTTTCTGTTAATCCGAATTTTATCTCAGTCGTAATCTTTCCTACTGCTTT
>JBKBUB010000278.1:0-1330 GCA_046290925.1 Thermodesulfovibrionales bacterium
AGTTCTTCAGGTCTCATGACAAATATAAATGTTGTCCTTTCAGGGTCTTTCAGAAGCGCCGTTGCCCTGTCATATTTGTCCTTTGACTCCTGAATCGTCTGCACAGGGCCGAGACAGGTCTGGCCCGTCCCTTTTGCTGATTCTTCTATATGCCTTGACCAGTCAACTGGTAGTTCAAGCAGTCTTATTGTGTGTCCTGTCGGAGCGGTATCAAAGACAATAACATCGTATTCGTCGCCTTCCATGAAATCTATGAAACGATCAAATGACGCCATCTCTGTTGTGCATGGGCCGCTCAACTGCTCATCAATGGATGCTATTACATCCTCTGGCATAATCTCCCTGAAAGGCGCTATAATTTTTTCTTTGTATTCCTGTGTTGCCTCATCAGGGTCTATCTCCATGGCATAGAGGTTATCTATGCCTTTTATTTGAGTAATCTTATGGCCTATCTCCTGCTCAAAGACATCGGCAAGATTAGAAGCCGGATCAGTGGTCACTATCAAAGTTTTTTTGCCCTTCAACGCATGGTGAATTGCTGTAGCGCAAGCCATAGTGGTCTTACCGACACCGCCCTTGCCAGAGAAAAATATATATTTTGTCATTGTTTCTCCTTTCGTTAAATCAGCCACAGCATGAAGTTTGCGGCATTCCTCTTAAAACAAATCCTTGGTTATCAGAGAAGTCTATGGACGCTTCTGAAAGCAGCCTGTTTGCCTCCTTTTCAAGAAAGACCTTTAATCCATCTTTTTCCAGGATAACATCTCCTTTTTCAGCTTCTTCGGCTATGTCCATAGCCAGAGATGGCCCTCAGCCGCCTCCTGCTACAAAGATCCTTATGCCAAAATCTTCTGCCCTGTGCTCTTTAAGGATTTCTTTGAATTTCTTTATTGCGTTAGTGGTTAGTGTAACCATGACAAATCTCCTTAGCCCATCAAAGTAATAGGTTTATGTTTCAAAGGCTCAATACCAAGCGCCTTACACAATTCCTCGTATGACGGATATTCATCGGTCTTAAAAATCTTTCCGTTTACGAGAGTAATAGGCAGTATCTTTTTGCCGTTTTTTGTAAGAAGTGATTTCACGTCAGGATTTTCCATAAATGCCTTTGGCTGCTGTGCGAGATTGAACCTTTCCACCTCTACCCCCTGTTTCTTCAATGCCAGCACAGTGTCATTCATCTTCACCAGCACAGGGTCAATTGACGGCCCGCAAAGTCCTGATGAGCAGCACATTGCTGGATCATAGATTTCAACCTTCATAACTTCATCTCCTTTAAACATTTCTCACTTTTTATAAGTAATACAGGTCTATTGCTGTATTCAACAAC
>JBKBUB010000279.1:0-1269 GCA_046290925.1 Thermodesulfovibrionales bacterium
AGGGCCGAGAATCGCACCTGCTATAAGAAAGCCAACAACAGAGGGAACCCTCAACTTACCGAGAGCAAACACTATCAAGGCAGAAACACCAAATATGAGGATAAGGGCCTTTAAAAATTCCAGTTCCATATTTTCATAGTAACATAACCTTAATGTTGCATAAATTCGGAGGCTGGCATGCCTCAAATAAATGGGTGAATGGGCCACTTCGCCTATTAACCAAATAATAGGCTAATTTTTGCAACGTTTGGGATAAATCAGGCTAATTAATGCCTGATTTTGTTAAGTTTATGAACTATTTCAGCACCAATAAGAAATATAGAGGAGGAATAAAATACCCATAATAAGAATATCACAAAGGCTGACATCGGGCCATAGATAGTTCCAAACTCAGCAACCCTGACAACATATATTGTGAAAACATGCTTTGCTACCTCAAACATAACAGATGCAAACAATGCCCCTGATACCACAGGTTTTATCTTTACCTTTGTCTTGGGCAGGAAAAGATACAGAACAATCATCGTCAAAAAAAGAAGGATAAAGGGTATTACATACCCGATTAAAAAACTTATTACAATGCCGATCTTGAGACCTGGGAAATAATCCTTGAATAGCTGAAGCAAAGATATAGCGGTTGAAGCCACAAAGGACAGCACAATGAGCATACTTACAAGGCTTATTATAAATATGGAAATCAGGAGTGAAATGAGAAAGGCTCTCCTGACCTTTGTCTTAAATATCACATTTACGGCTGATTCTATTGAGGAAAAGAGTTGGTATGAAAGTATTATGTATATCAAAAGGGTTAATCGACCTATACCTCGGTAAGTTATAATCTTTTTCAGTTCTCCCACTATATCATGGGTGATCCGTGGGAAAAAATGGGAAATCCTCTCTGTAAAAAAAATAAGCAATCCTTCATCGTATCCGATCACATAGCCAAAGATTGTTATAACCAATAGACAGAAAGGGACAATCGCCATAACAGAAAAATACGATATGGCGGCAGCATTTGTCAGGCCATTATCCCTGTAAAAATCAACAAAGGAACCGAGTATGACCCTTAGTAACCCCATTCACCTCTTTAGGTCTTTATCCGTTTTTTCTTGCTTCATGCTACATGACTGACATAACCCAAACGTTGCAAAAATTAACCTATTATTTGGTTAATAGGTGAAGTGGCCCATTCACCCATTCATTTGAGCCCCGCACCCATCCCAGACAGAAGGCAAGGAGGAGAGGCACGCCCTTACTCTCTGGGATGGG
>JBKBUB010000027.1:0-10396 GCA_046290925.1 Thermodesulfovibrionales bacterium
CAGAATATAAAATCTTCAGTCGAAAGGACGGCAGAACTCATAAGAAAACTCGGCGGCAGGTCAGACGAAATTGGAAAGATCCTTACGGTTATAGACGAGGTAACGGATCAGACCACCCTTCTCGCGCTTAACGCGGCAATTCTTGCAGCACAGGCAGGCGAACACGGTAAGGGATTTTCGGTTGTGGCTGATGAGATCAAGGACCTTGCGGAAAGAACGGCCTTTTCTACACAGGAAATATCGGCACTTATACAGTCTGTGCAGGGCGAAGTAAAAAGCGCTGTCGAGGCTATGCAAGAGGGCCTCTCATCTGTTGATGAGGGTTTCAGACTTGCCCGTGAGGCAGGCGACGCCCTTAGCAAGATTCTCGAGAGTTCCAAGAGGTCTTCTGAAATGGCAATGTCTATAGAGCGTTCCACTACGGAACAGTCAAAGGCTGCGAGGCTCGTCACGGAGGCAATGGAACGCGTTAAGAATATGACCGAACAGATTGCAAAGGCTACATCGGAACAGTCAAAGGGAATACTCCTCATAATGAAGGCAACCGAGAAGATACGTGATGTCTCTCTCCACCTTACAAAGGCAACGGAGGAGCAGGCGATAAGTAGCAAACAGATATCGCAGGCTATGGAGATAGCCTCTGATAGGAGTCAGCAGATATCAAAGGCATTGTCAGAGCACAAGATCGGAACAAGGCATATACTCAACACGATCGATGGTATTAAGGGTGTCCCTGAAAATAATAGAAATCTTGCCTTCAAGATCAATAGTAAACTTCGTGAATTATACAATGATACCGAACTTCTGAAGGCAGAGACAGAACGTTTTCTGTTTTACGAAGAAAAGGGAGCAGTTATAAGATTCGGAGTCGTCCCTCTCGAGTCGCCTGCAATTATGTTTAAGAAATTTTCGCCCCTCACAGAATACCTAAGCAGAAAGCTCGGCAGACCTGTGGATTTAAGGATCGCCGTTGATTTCGAAGGTGCTATAAAGGATATAGGACAGAATATAACCCAGTTATGTTATATGACGCCATCAACATACATTGAGGCTAATAAAAGATACGGAGTAAAGGTATTTGCCAAGGCACTCAGGGATGGCAAGCCCTATCATCATTCAGTCATAATCACGAGAAATGACTCTGACCTCCGGTCAATAGAGGATTTGAAGGGCAGGACCTTTGCCTTTGGTGATATGAGATCTACGTCGAGCCATATAATACCGAGAGCCATGCTCAAGCAAGCAGGGATAGACCTCTCGGACCTTAAGTATTACAACTATCTGGGGCATCACGACGATGTAATAAAGGCAATTCTAAAAGGGGAATATGAGGCAGGCGGTGTGATGGAGTCAACAGCCTATAAATTCAAGGATAAAGGGATAAGGTTCCTGAAGTTTTCTGATGAAATCCCTGAGTTTAATATCTGCTATAACCCATCCCTCAGCGAAGGAGACCTCTCAATTATCAGAACAGCCATTATCACATTGAAGGACTCCGATCCAGAAGGTGCAACAATCCTCAAGTCAATCGATGAAAGTTATACAGGATTTGCTGAGGCAAAGGATAGCGATTACGAATCAATAAAAACAGAGATGGCAAGGATAGGAATGATCTAAAATGAAAAAACTCTCCATTGCAACAAGATTCACTCTTATTGTGCTCATTATACTAATGATCGGCCAAGGATCACTATGGATATGGTTCGTGAATGGCCAGAGAGACCATCATTTCAGATCATTGAATGAAAAAATAAAGTCTAACGCTGATATGCTGATTGCTATATCAGCATCTGCTATCCTTTCGAATGATTATCTATCCCTTGATCAATATATTGATGTCTTCGCAAGGGATGAGGATATAATCTCGGTTAAGGTTTCTGATAGAAACGGGTTAATCATTAGACAAAAGGTCGTAAGACAGGAAAATAAAAGAAAGAATTTCAATCCCTTCTATATCCCTTATACAAATCTTTATTCGGCTTCAATTACCACGGGTAATGAGACAATAGGAAATGTCGAGATTCGTTACAGCGGAGAAAGAACCAACAAAAATATAAAAAATCTCCTTACCGTCTCTCCTGTAGGACAGGTGATTGTGTTTATCTTTGTGGTCTTGGCTATCTTCTTCTTTTTCCAGAGGACGGTAGGAAGACCTGTAGAGATGATAAACAATCTTCTTTCGAGGGTCACGGCAGGAGACCTGACTGTAAAGGTACCTGAAATGAATCAGAAAGAGATGGATAGCATGGCTAAAGGCCTAAGATTCCTTATAGAGAGGTTTTCTGACACTATAAAGAAATTCTATTCCATATCAGGCAATGTTGTGGCTGCAGTAGAACAACTAACATTAACCTTAAAGAATGTCAGCGATGCTGCAGCAAGGCAATCGAGAGCAATAGACTCCATTGTGACATCGATCAAGAGTGCAAACCAATCGCAAAGGAATATAACCGAAAGTACCGAAAGGCTCTCCTCTGCTGCTTCAGAGAATGTTACATCCCTCCTCGAGATAAGGGCAACAGCAGAGGAGATAGCATCGAGCACCGAGAGGCTTTTTAAGGCAGTTGAAGATTCCTATGCTATGATTGCGGAAACATCCCAAACATCAAAGGCAATAGCAGAGAGTACCGTTGGTTTATCCATCGCCACTGAAAGCACCACATCCTCAGTAAACGAAATTAATACATCAATCATCGAAGTTGAAAATAATGCAAAAAATTCCGCAGTAATGGCCTCAAGAGTGAGAGAACTACTCACAGATCGGGGGACAATAGCAATTGCCGATGCAATAGATGCGGTGGAAAAGATAGTGGATGAAGTCAACCGATCATCAATAATAATAAGAAGGCTTGATGAGAGATCAAAGGGAATTGAAAAGATACTTCAGGTCATAAAGGAGATAACCGAGAAAACAAACCTTCTAAGCCTCAATGCAGCTATACTTGCTGTTCAGGCCGGGGAATATGGAAAGAGTTTTTCTGTTGTTGCTGATGAGATCAGGAACCTCTCTGATAGAACATCAAGCTCTGCAAAGGAGATAGCCAATATAGTGGACACTATAAAGAAGGACATAAGAGAGGCGGTCGATGCCATTAAAGTTGGCGTTGATAGCGCCGATTACGGGAAGATGATGATATTTAGAGCAGGAGAGGCAATGGGTCAGACCCTCGAAACAGCACAGAAATCGGCCCAGATGGCAAAGTTAATCGAAAGAGCAACAGAGGAGCAGGCAGGGGCATTGCGGCAAATAAGCATCTCAATGGAAAATATACAGAAGATGATAGAACAGGTCGCAAGGGCAACAGAGGAGCAGGAGAAAAGCTCAAGTCATATGCTGGACAGCATTGGTGACATAAAGGAGGTTGCAGAAATCGTAAAGAAAGGAACGCAGGAACATGCCTCGGGGACGAATCTGATAACAAAGAATATAGAGATAACATCATCCATGGTTTCGCAGATAAGCCAGTCCGCACAGGAACAGTTAAAGGTGAACGAAAAGATAGTAACCTCTGTGGAAGATGTAAAGAGAACTATAAATATGACCGCAACTGATATAGAAGAGATCGCCCTGTCTCTCAACACACTTCGTGAAGAGATAGAAGCCATGAAAAGAGAGACAGAGATATTCAGAGTTCAATAGATGGGAAAGATAGCTGTAGCCATTATTGGCAGAGAAGAATTCGGCATAGAGATATTTAGGATAGTCGAGATATTGAAGAGGCAAAAGGTCTTTCATCTGCCAAATCTACCCGATTTTCTGTCAGGTGTTATAAATCTCAGGAAAGAGATCATCCCTGTTATTGATCTTGGAAAGAGATTTGGATTCGAGGATATGAAGGGTAAGGGTCGCATAGTAGTAATAAGATCTGGAATGGAAAAGATAGGCTTATTCGTTGATGACATAAAAGAGATAATTGATCTGGAACCAACCGATATCTCGTCGCCCCCCTCTATCTTCAGGGGATTAAAAACTGAATACATGACAGGGATAGGTAAGAAAGGTGAACGAATTATAGTAATCCTTAACCTCGATCGAATACTTACCGCAGAAGAACAGATTAAGATCGAGGAGCTAAGAGAAAAAGAGATGGAAGGTGAGATACAGAATGCAACAAATAACTGAGTCCGAGATCGAACTCAAGAGAAAGGCCATAGAGGATTTAAAAAATCAATCTCAGGATATTGCCATACCCGAACTTCTCAAGGCGATGGAGGATAGGAGTTGGAGGATAAGAAAGCTCGCCTCAGAGATACTTATTGAGAATTTTCCCTTACACGGATATATCAATGGCTTGATACGGCTGCTTTATATTGAGGACAATGCAGGAGCAAGAAATTCTGCTATTGAATCATTGGTAAAACTCGGCAAGATGGCAACACCGTTCTTGATGACAGCCTTTGGTACCGATAACAGGGATGTCAGGAAGTTTATCATCGACATCTTTGGCGAGACAAAGGATCGAAAGGTAATTCCTCTTTTACTACAGGCCATAAAGGATGAAGATGAAAATGTCAGGGCATCGGCTGTTGAACACCTGGGTCATATGGGAGAAACGACGGTTGTTGATGCACTTATAGATATACTCAACAGTGGCGATGTTTGGACAGCCTTTCCTGCCGCTGATGCCTTGGGAAGGATAGGCGACAAGAGGGCAATTCCTCACCTATTAAGGTCACTATCTGTCAAGGCCCTGAGAGAGCCTGTTATCGTTGCCCTCGGTCGGCTTGCTGATCCTGATACGCTTGAACATGTCATACCCTTCATCCTTGATAAATCGAGGACAATACAGGAAGTGGCTGTAAAGACCGTTGAGGCCTTCTATCATAATGGTATTCAGCCAGAAGTGATCTCGAGGGAACTGCAAAAATATGGCAGAGAAATGGCTGATAGACTTCTCTCCATGGCCTGGAGCAAAAAAGACGAAATAAGAGCCTCTGCCATCATGCTGCTTGGCCTACTAAGGGATGAATCTACCCTCTCATCACTTCTCGATCTATCCACAGACGGAAGATTTATTGATGATGTTAAGAGGGCCTTCATCTTTATGGGCAAAGATAAACCATCTTCCTTGCTATCACTGTTGGATATAGACAACATACAGAAAAAGAGATTCGTTATTGAGTCGCTGGCAGAGATTGCGTCACCTGAGTATTATAGTCTTTTTGAGGAATTGATTACAGACAGGGATGGCCATATCAGGGCAATGGCTGCTATTGGACTATCGAGGATTGGCAATCCAAGAGCAATTGATCTTATCTTTCCCCTACTCTCAGACCCTTATGAGGACGTCCAGGAGGCTGCAGTATCAGCCCTAAGCCTCTTCAAAAACGAGATAGATATTAATAGATTAACAAACCTCCTCTTTGATAAGAATCCCAAACTGCGGAAAAATGCTGCCATACTTATAGGGAAAATAGGGGCCTCCGAGGCTGTTAACAGCCTCGGGTTTGCCCTTAAGGATGATGACCTTTCGGTCAGATATGCAGTAACAGAGGCACTTTCAAAGCTCGGCATTGATGAAGCTAACAGATACCTCCTCATTGCTCTTACAGATGAGTACCCTGGTATAAGGGCATCGGCTGCTATAGGGCTTGCCTCAAGCTCAAGGGGAAAAGCGGTTGAACCACTTATCCTTCTTCTTAACGACACCGATGACTCTGTCAGGGTTGCAGCAGCAAAGGCCCTCGGCATGACAGGAGACGCAAGGGCTGTGCCCTATCTGATAAATGTCCTCGTTGATAGAAACGGATTCGTTGTGACGACTGCAATAATGGCACTGGGAAGGATAGGTGGTAAGGATGCACGGGATGCCTTAGTAAGGATGATAAATTCTGAAGACATGGAGATACGGAGAACAGCTATAAGGTCTCTCTCGTCCTTTGACGACATTGATGATATAATACTGCCCTTTCTAATGAATCAGGACTGGGCAACAAGACTTGTAACACTTGAGGTTCTTTGCAAAAGACTCAATCCAGCTATTCTATCTGAGATTGAGAGGCTCTATGATATAGAGGAAGATGAGGTTGTGAGAAAGGCGATCAGGGAATGTTTAGCAGGGAAGACACTATCCATTTAACAGAGGATGTCTTCAGACTCCTTAGAGATTTGATTAAGGATTACTGTGGCATCTATTTTGACGATGGCTCGAGATTTCTCATCGAGAGGAGACTCCAGAGAAGATTAAAGTTACTCTTCCTCGATGATTTCAGGGACTATTACAGATTTCTGCTCTATGATAAAAAAAGGGATGAGGAGATAAAAGAGGCTATTGACCTGCTCACTGTAAACGAGACCTATTTTTTCAGGGAGCAGAATCAGTTAAGGGCATTCAGTGAAGAAATACTTCCTGAACTGAGAGACATAAATAAGGATAAAAGGAGTTTGAGGATATGGTCAGCAGGCTGCTCAACAGGCGAAGAACCATACACAATAGCCATCATTATACTGGAGTATGGAAGGTTTGACGGCTGGGACATACAGATCCTTGGTAGCGACATAAACCATCGTGTACTGTCAAATGCAAGGAAGGGAGTCTATAGAAAAAACTCCTTCAGATGTACTGAGGATTATTATATAAAAAAATACTTCAGGGAAGAGGATGATTGCTTTATGATATCTGACAGGGTTAAGAATCTCGTAAACTTTAGTTACTTGAATCTCCTCGATCCACTCAAGGTGAAGTTTGTTGCACCAATGGATGTAATCTTCTGCAGAAATGTCCTTATTTACTTTGATTATGAGGCAAGAAAAAGAGTTGTTGATAATTTTTATGATCGCCTCGTCGAGGGAGGTTATTTACTACTTGGGCATGCCGAATCCTTAATGAATGTCTCAACATCCTTTGCCTTAAAGCATTTAAGAAACGATATGGTCTACCAGAAACCAATAAGCAAGAGAGTTTTCATAAATGTTAAATAAGATCAATGTCCTGATTGTGGATGATTCAGCCTTCAGCAGGCAGTCAATAAAAGATATGTTATCCGGTGAGGGTGACATCGAAGTAATAGGCATTGCCTCAAATGGCATAGAGGCAATGACAAAGACTGTAAGATTAAGGCCTGATGTAATAACCCTCGACCTCGAGATGCCAGAAATGGATGGTTTTACCTTCCTCAGATGGCTTATGAAGGAGAGACCAACACCTGTAATAATAGTAAGTTCCTATTCCGACTCAAAGACACTGTTTAAGGCCCTCGAACTTGGAGCAGTAGATTTTATAGCCAAGCCATCGAGGAAGGCAACCATCGAGCTTAAGAATATAAAGAATGACCTCCTTGATAAGATAAGGGGTATAAAAAACCTCAAACTCGAAAAACTGGTTGTAAGGAGTGAACTCATAAGCAAGGTACCTCATATTATTGATATTGGACAGGATGCGAGGAAAGATGATTCACCAGGGAATATAGAGGCCGTAGCGATAGGTGCATCAACCGGAGGACCTGCTGCACTTCAGATCATCCTGACGAGCTTGCCAGCAAATTTTCCGGCTGCTATACTCATAACACAACATATGCCCAAGGGCTTTACAACAACCTTTGCTGAAAGACTTAACAGGATATCGCCCTTACACGTTAAGGAGGCTGAGGACGGAGATACAGTCAGGGCCGGTACCGCCCTCATATGTCCTGGAGGCTCTCACATGGTGCTTAAAAAAGAGGAACAACAGCGTTAAGGTTTTTCTTAAGGAACCAAACAGCGAGGACCGTTACATACCGTCTGTTGACATGCTTCTGTCTTCTTCAGCAGAGATATACGGGTCCTCTGCGGTTGGCGTCATACTAACTGGCATGGGAAATGATGGGAGGGAAGGGATAGTAGAAATTAAAAGGAAAGGTGGTTATACTATAGCAGAGGCAGAATCTACAGCCATAATATTTGGTATGCCACAGGAGGCAATAAAGACAGGAGTTGTGGACAGGATTCTACCACTCAATGAGATACCAAAAGAGATAACAACGATAGTTATGGGAAAAAGGGAAAAGGCATGGAAAAAGAACAGGGCCTAACAAGCAGGGTTGAAGAGATTGTGCAGATGTTTAAGAAGGGAGAGGAGTTTACAAAGGAACTCCTAAGAGAAAACGAAAAGCTGAGGTTCAGGATTGCACAACTTGAAGAGTCTATGAAACGTTCTGCTGATGAATCTAAGATTCAATTTTACGAGGAAAGGATAAAGGCCCTTGAGGCAGAGATAAATTCGCTAACAGAAAGATACAGAAAGGTAGAAGAAGAGAACAAGGATTTTGCTTCAAAGTATGTAGAAGTGGAAGAACAAAACAACGCTCTGGCAAACCTCTATGTTGCAAGTTATCAACTCCATTCAACCCTCGACTATGAAGAGGTGCTGAGAATTGTCATTGAGATCATTATAAATCTTATTGGTGCCGAGACCTTTGCCATATTCCTGATCGATGACAAGACAAACGAAATAGTCCCTGTCGCTGCTGAGGGTATCCCTATCGAGACTGTTCCAAAGGTTAAGATCGGAGAAGGAATAATCGGAGATGTCGTAAGGGAAGGCGAAAGTTACTTTGCAGCAGACCTATCAGTTAGGGGTGATGTGACAGGATCAATGCCAGTTGCGTGTATACCTATGAAGATTAAAGAGCATGTGATCGGAGTAATAACAATTTACTCGCTTCTTATGCAAAAAAGTGGATTCACAAATGTTGATTATGAATTGTTTAATCTCTTGGCTGGACATGCTGCAACAGCAATATTCTCTTCAAGGCTCTACACCCAATCGGAGAGGAAATTAACAACTATACAGAGTTTTCTTGAACTTCTCAAGGAAAAACCTAAAAGATAAGGAGGTACAATGCCAAATATACTCGTTGTAGAAGACTCACCAACTATGAGACAATTAATAACCTTTGCTATGAAGAGAATTCCTAATTCGAGGGTTATCGAGGCAACGGATGGTGTTGATGCCCTAAAAAAACTATCCTCAGAAAAGATAGACCTCATCCTGGCAGATATTAATATGCCTGTTATGGACGGATTAAAACTCGTAAGTCTTGTCAGGAGTAATGCATCCTATGAAAAGATACCGATTATTATAATCACAACTGAAGGGGCAAAGGAAGACAGAGAAAGGGCACTCGCCATTGGTGCCAATGCATACTTATCAAAGCCGATTCAGACCCAGGAGTTAATAAAACTCGTCGGTACCTTTATCGGTTCTTAATATACCATGCCCTGAGTTGTCCACAGGCTGCCCTTATATCCTGTCCTTTGCTCTTTCTGATAAGTGCCGTCATGCCCTTATCAATAAGCACCTTCTGAAAGGCCTTTATCTTTTCCTCTGTGGGACTCCTGAATTCAGCGCCCTCGAAGGGATTAAAGGGGATAAGATTTACCTTGCAGCGAATGCCCTTTAGAAGACGAACAAGCCTCCTTGCATCGTCTTGAGAGTCGTTTACACCGTCGAGAAGGATATACTCAAAGGTAATCCTCCTCCTCGGTTCAAGTGGATAAGATTTACATGCGTCGAGAAGCATCCTTAATGGATAAGCCTTGTTAATAGGCATTATCTCATTCCTTACATCGTCTGTAGTGGCATTTAAAGATATGGCTATATTTACATGAGGAGCCTTCCTGGGAAGGTCAAGAAGAGCAGGTACAATGCCAGATGTAGAAAGGGTTATTCTCCTCTTAGAGATACCCATCAATTCGGTCATCCTCCAGAGTGCGTCAACCACTTCGTCAAAATTTGCGAGGGGCTCGCCCATTCCCATAAGGACCACATTTGTCAATTTCTTCGGAAAGATAAACCTGCTCACAGATATCACCTGATCCACCATCTCATAGGCCTTCAGATTCCTCCTCAGGCCAATCTTGCCGGTCAGGCAAAATCTACAGCCCATCGCACACCCTACCTGTGATGATATGCAAAGTGTCAATCTCTCTTTATCAGGTATTAATACACTCTCTATCTTCTCTCCGTCTTCAAGCCTGAAAAGATATTTCTCTGTACCATCCTTTGCTCGCTGGCTCTCGATGAGATCAATATTACTGATGTAAGCACTTTCCGAGAGTTCTCTTCTAAGGGACTCGGAAAATTCCGTTATCTCATTAATATTAGTTACATACCTCCTATATATCCAGTGGATTAATTGCTTAGCCCTGAAAAGGGGCAGGCCTTTATCACTCACAAAGTTTCTAATACCAGCTTCTGATAGTGCCTTGAGATTTATCTTTCCCTTTTTTTCCATTTTTAGTTAATAGCTCATAGTTCGTGGCTCATAGCTCATGGCTCATTGTTCATGGCTATCAGCCATGAGCTAAGAGCTTTGTTAATATTATAACCTGAATTACAAAGATGTTTTCGAGAAAGCTCGATTACATTCAGAATTATGCACAACATATTCATCATATATGGTAAAATATTTTAAT
>JBKBUB010000280.1:0-1257 GCA_046290925.1 Thermodesulfovibrionales bacterium
TTGAGGAGATCGCAAGGGCACTGATAAAGAACCGTATAAGTGGTATGCCGGTGGTAGATAAGGAGAATCATGTATTAGGCGTTGTTTCGGAATCAGACATAATCTATAGAGAGATTCACAGGGAACCTCATCTCCTCGAAAGGTTAGGTGAGATAATCCTTCCTGAGGAAAGAAGGGAAGGAAAGGCAGGAGAGAGGGCCTCTGATATAATGACCTCTCCGGCTGTAACGGCCTTTGAGAATACATCCTTAAAGGACCTGATCCAGATTATTACAGAGAAGAAGATAAAGAGGATAGTCGTCGTTGATAGCAATGGCAGGCTGAGAGGAATGGTATCGAGGATAGATATAGTTAAGGCAATGGAAAAGGTTGAGAAAGAGTCCCTATCTCTGTGACTTTAGTTACAGGAAAAAATCGATCCTTATGGTAGGTTAAAAAAACCTTACTGCCGGAACCTCTGGATATGTTAGGGGTGTAGCGATATCCATGAAAGGAGGTGAGAAAAAAATGAAGGGGATTTTATCGATCCTGTCCGTGATGATTGTTGTCCTTTCCTTTGCAGTTGTAGGATCTGCTGGTACTTTTGATGAGAAATGTGCGGTATGCCACAAGCCAGCAAACAAACCTGCACTGTCAAAGGAGTCTCTTTTAAAGAAGTTCAAAAGTGCCGATGAATTGGTTAAAGCTGCAAAGGCTTCGACAAATCCTATGATGAAGGCTGTTCAGGGTAATGAGGATCTTCTGAAAAAGGCTGCTGCTGATATTGGACTGAAGTAAGGATCACCGAGGGTATATGGGGTAAGAGGATTTCCTCCAACCCCTATGTGCCCTCAAATCCCACCCTAACCCTTATCTTGTTTTTTTAAGGAATTCACTGTTATTAAATACCTGTAAATTTTTTGTAAAGATTTGTAAATTTTGTAAATTTCTATTGACCTGTGACTAAAGTTACTGACCTGCATAATATTATCAAATTAAAATGGGTTAAAGGAGGAGGGATGAACGAGGCGATAAAAAAGATCATCCTTTGTTATGACAACAGTGACCCTTCAATAATCGCAACAGAAATTTCTATTAGTATTGCCAAGGCCTTTGATTCAGAGGTTGTAGGAATTCATGGCTATAATGCCTCAATGCATGAAGGTGCCTTCAGGATAATGGAGCCAACCCTTCCTGAAAAGTATCAGAAAGAGGAGATACTTGAGAGGCAGAGGGATGTTCATAACAAACTCATAAATATCGGCATGGAGAAGATAT
>JBKBUB010000281.1:0-1214 GCA_046290925.1 Thermodesulfovibrionales bacterium
AATTTTATAGAGGGGGGTGCTGCCTGTCTTTATGGGAGGGGCAAACAGGCAGCACGGGGAGAAAGACTTGGGGTCTTATAAAAAGATTAACAGTCTTCAAGATCTTTGTGTATGATTTAAATCATATTATGTTCCACGTGGAACATTGTCCCTTGAACCCCTCAACCATGGTCTGATAAAATGTCTGAGATGGGAATAATTGCGGTAGTTAATCAAAAGGGTGGCGTGGGAAAGACCACTACCGCCATTAACCTTGCTGCCTCTTTAGCCCTTGCGGGTAAGGATATCTTAATAATAGACACAGACCCCCAAGGAAACTCAACAACAGGCCTCGGAATCGATAGGGGCGAGATAAGGGCAAGTCTTTACGATCTTTATGCTGGAAGGGTCAAACCAGAAGAGGCAATATCGCATACGCTGATAGAACATCTCGACATCATCCCTTCAACCATTGACCTCCTTGGGGTAGAGGTTGAGTTAATCGGAAGAGAGGGCAGGGAAAGGCTTCTTTCAAATATCCTTTCACCTGTTAAGGACAGATATGTTTACATATTCATAGATTGTCCACCATCCCTCGGCCTCTTATGTCTCAATGCCCTTGTAGCCTCAGATTCTGTAATCATACCTGTTCAGTGCGAGTATTATGCCCTTGAGGGGCTGAGTTTGCTCTCTCATACCCTACACAGGGTAAGGAATTCCTTTAATCCCAATCTTGAGATAAAAGGCATCCTGCTTACAATGTTCGATCCCCGTAACAGCCTCTCACACCAGGTAGTAGCCGAGGTCAAGCGATATTTTGGAGATAAGGTCTTTGATACTGTAATACCGAGGAATGTCACGCTCGGCGAGGCTCCAAGTCATGGAAAACCTGCTATACTTTATGATGTGCGTTCAAAGGGTGCCCAGAGCTATCTTTCCCTTGCAAAGGAGATACTTAATGAAAACGGCTTTAGGTAAAGGTCTCGATGCCCTACTTCCTGAAAAGGGAGATGAGATAATAAATCTTGACATTACAAGGCTCGTTCCAGGAGAACAGCAGCCCAGAAGGGTCTTTAATGACAAGGCCCTGAATGAGCTTGCTCAGTCCATTAAGGAAAAAGGTATCCTCCAGCCCATAATAGCCCGCAGAGCAGGCGATGGGACATTCAGGATCGTGGCTGGTGAGAGAAGATGGAGGGCTGCAACAATAGCAGGGCTTAAGAAGGTCCCCGTAA
>JBKBUB010000282.1:0-1166 GCA_046290925.1 Thermodesulfovibrionales bacterium
GAACGCAAGGAGGAGAGGCACGCCCTTACTCTCTGGGATGGGTGCGGGGCAGCCTCCGAATTTATGCAACATTAAGGCGTTTTTTTCTTCTGATATGGCATATTGCCCCATAAGGCAACTCAACTACCCTGGCAGGATAGTTCATAGGTAGATTCAATTGATTCGAGATATGCCTTCGCCTTATTGAGCGCTTCTTTAATAGCCCTTTTGCCATAAAGCCCGATTGCAGCATAGTAGAAATCAAATCTTATGAGATGATCGAGAATATATCTCCATGAGTAGAATCTCTTCATCGCTCTCAGTGTTTCAAAATGAAGGGTCTCAGGCCTCATCAGCGCAGGTCTGAAGACTACATGATGTGCATCGTATTTACTCCAATCTTCATGAAGTAACCTGCCAGAGTTCCTCATCTCGAGGAAAACAGGTGTTCCTGGCAGGGGCGTAAGCATCATAAACTGAATAGTATCTATCTTGAGCTTACTTGCAAAATCAGCGGTTCTCTTAATGGTCTCAACATCATCTGTGTCAGCGCCGAGGACAAACATGCCGTGGATTCGTATTCCGTGTTCCTTAACAACCTTTATGCAGTCTATTATCTCGTCAAGGCCCTGTTTCTTATTGTAGAGTTCGAGGGTCTTTGGATTAACAGACTCAAAGCCTATATACAGGGTGCTGCAACCTGATTCAGCCATCAAATGAAGGAGTTCAGAATCCTTTGCCACATCCACCCTTACCTGTGCAGACCAACTAAGTCTCATCTTTTCATCAATAATACCCTTAAGTACTGCCTTTGTCCTCTTCTTATTTGCGGCAAAATTATCATCGACAAAAAATACAGTGGCCTTCGAGACGGAAGAGACATACCTGATCTCCTGAAGCGTGGCATCTACCGATTTAAACCTGTATCTCCTGCCAAACATTGGTATAACAGAACAGAATCGGCAGTTAAAGGGACATCCCCTCGATGTTGACACAGGATATATATTTGTGATTTTCCAGCCATGGACAAGAGAAAAATCAGGCTCCGGAAGGGTATCCAGATCTTCGAGAAGCGGTCTTGGGGGATTATGAATTATCTTTCCCGATGGGTCTTTATAAGAGATACCGGCAATAGAATCAACAGACCTCCCCTTTTCCATATGACCAATCAATTCAGGAAGGGTATG
>JBKBUB010000283.1:0-1054 GCA_046290925.1 Thermodesulfovibrionales bacterium
TCCTACAGATGCAGACAATACATCAACAACATATTCTGTAGCCCTTTCATTAAATCCTGTTAAAGGGCTCTTTATGAGCACTGTACCAAGTCTCATCCAGTCTAAGGACAAGATTACTGATGTGAGAACTGACACCTATACCACAAATTTTGATATAAGGTCAGAGATAGTTAAAAGGCTGGTTTTTTTCGACATCGGAGGATCTTATTCCATAATGAAGGCATCCAATAAATCAAGAGATTCATGGAATACCATGTTCAATACACGCCTTGCCTATAGTCTCAAAAATCTCTTCCCTGAATATTTCAATCCTACCATTGCCTTAACATGCAACTACAACAAGAATAAGGATAGACTAACAGGGATTGGCGAGGAAAGATACACTATTTTTTTGGTCTTTGAGCTTTTATCGGCTGTACGTTTATAGGAGGAAATTTATGAGAATCTTCAAATGTTTAATCTTGATCATTTTATTTATCCTGTTTTCATCCCTATCCCATGCAGCGGTAACTACATCACCATCCTCTGTAAATGTTGCAAAGGGACGGCCTACGGCCATCACTATTTCATATTCCTTCAGTGGCCTTCCCCCTGCTGGTACTCCTGGTACATTTACTCTTACCTCATCATTAGGTGAGTTTCTTCTCGGTGCAGATATTATTGGCAGTATCAATGTCCCTTTAACTGTGAACATACAAAACGGTGTGGGTCGTATATCAGAGACCATCATAGTATCTCCAAGTGTAATTGAAAGGGCACTCAGGGCGGGCTCAGGGACATTCGTCTATCAAAGGGTGTTTTTTTCACAGGTCGCACCAACGCAGACTGCAACCGTTAACATAAGAATAACTTCGGAGTCCATAGCAGAGTTTTCGCTTAGACGGGTCGAGCTTTATTTTAATGGAAAAGATAAAAAAGCAGAGGCAATTGTCAACAGGAATTTTAGAGAGTTAAAAGCCTATGCAGACATTTATTTCAATGGTTCGGGTTTTCTCCAAGGATATTGGGAGGTGGATGGAAGGGTCATTGAAAGCGTGAGCAGGCATGTTTCTTT
>JBKBUB010000284.1:0-956 GCA_046290925.1 Thermodesulfovibrionales bacterium
ATTGAAAAAATAGCAGCATAAGGAGATAGAAATATGAAAGCCACTCAAATAATTTCAACTAAAAATTTGACAAGCTCTATACAGCGCTGCACGAAACACAAGACTGAAAATGTTCTGGATAAAGTTCTCAAAGTGGACAAGGACAAAGTCCATGAATCACTCAGGAAGATATTTTACGCCTCTACAGGTGAACATGCACGAGAGGCAGTAGAGATGCATGGGGCGCCAAATATCCATCAGCTACAGAATGCCTGATGACGGATATAGAGGCATGTTTGACCTATTACAAATATCCTTACCAGCATTGGAAACGGATAAGGACGACTAATGTAGTGGAGAGGAGTTTCAAGGAGGTGAAGCGCAGGACAAAGGGGATAAGATTCAACGATGAGCAGAGGGCGCTGGCGATGGCTTACTGGCAGCTCAAGGAACTTAAGTGGAACGGTGTAAGCATGACAGCAACGACAAAAGCAATCCTTGCAAGAATCAGGGCATCAAAGATTCAGGGGATTGCAGCTTAAATAGGAAACCATGAAAACCATTGAGAATAAAGGCTCTGAGAGATTTTGCAGAAAAGAGTTGATATTATCCCTTAACAGTTTTATCGCTTTTGATTGCAATTAGCGATCCTCAAGAAAAGGATAAATTGATTAAAATTATTACAAATCTATTAAATGTATGAAACTTTATCTCCAAAACATCATAGACGACATTTCTTTTGAAAACTTACGGGCAAAGTGGCAGGGGTTTGATTTTGAGCGGGGCTTTAGAAAATTACAAACCCAAACTTCACAAATATTTAGGGAATAAGCGGATAGATATTTATAGAATCTTGTAGGGCTTTCAAATTTCTTCCACTAAAATCCTTAATTTATAAGTAGATACGACCATCTTCTGAGCCTTTCGGGAAATTTCTTACAGCTTGATATAGGACGATTTACAGGTAATGCAAAAAA
>JBKBUB010000285.1:0-955 GCA_046290925.1 Thermodesulfovibrionales bacterium
TAGTTCATCGTTCATAGCTATGAGCCATGAGCTATGAACTAATTGCCATTCACCTATTCACCTATAACCTTTCATATGACAGATTACATCAGAGAGCCTCGCAAATTCTGCGATTGTGAGGCTCTCTCCCCTTATAGCTGGGTCAATCCCCGCTTTCTTAATAATCTCCTTAATATCCCCATTTACAAAGGATTTAAGGGCGTTTGACAGGGTCTTTCTCCTCTGACCAAAGGCTGCCTTAACAACCCTGAGAAATACCCCTTCATTTAGAACCTTTACCTTAGGCTCTCTCAGGATGTCTATTCTCACTACCGCAGAGTCAACATCAGGCGGCGGCCTGAAGGCACCGCGGGGAATGACAAACTTAAGAGATGGCTCTCCATAATACTGTATGATTACCGAAAGAACACCGTAATTCTTTGTATTGGGGACGGCCACAATTCTATCGGCTACCTCCTTCTGAACTGTAAGTGTCATAGAGATCAGTGCCTCTTTATGTTCAAGCAGTTTGAATATAATTGGTGTCGTAATATAGTATGGGATGTTTGCCACGACCTTAAACGGATCAAGTTCATCGTAAGGGAATCTAAGGGCATCTCCATGAATCAGTAGGATATTCTCAATGCCCTTGAGTTCCTCCTTTAATCGATTATATAAGGATGTGTCAATCTCTATAGCAATGACCCTCGAGGCTACCTGGGAAAGCATCTTTGTAAGCCTTCCATGACCAGGGCCTATCTCAACAACCGTATCATTAGGGTTGACACCTGCAACATCGATAATCCTTTTAAGGATTGAGGGATCAAAAAGAAAATGTTGTCCGAGCCGCCTTTTAGCCATTATTTAACCTAAACGTTGCAAAAGTTAACCTAATATTGGAGCTGCCCCGCACCCATCCCAGAGAGTAAGGGCGTGCCTCTCCTCCTCGCGTTCTGTCTGGGATGGGTGCGGGGCT
>JBKBUB010000286.1:0-903 GCA_046290925.1 Thermodesulfovibrionales bacterium
TTCTTCGTATTTTAATTCCCTTATATCTTCAAGGCTTCTGCCTCCGCCTTGCAGCATTAAAACCAGAGAATCAACAAACGCCGAAGGCTTAAATCCACGATTGCTACAAGGTGCAGGTAAATACTTGTCTGTCAGTTCTCTTAATCCTATCCCATGATTGAATTCCCCCATCAATGCTAACCCGCTCCGTGCCGTAAGCTTCTCCTTCGTTATTCCTAACTTGAATGGAAATATCGTTTGTTGTATCATTCTCTTAACCCCCTTCTTGGTTTCTTTATTTCACCGCTTGGGTGATATTTTATATCATCCCAATCCCTTTAACCAGAAGGGGTTTTTATTTCTTCTCATGTTTCTAAATCTGTTTTAGGGTCTTATCAAGGATTGATAATAGAAAGATGGACAGGCTGAAAAGGACAAAGCACCTTTCCAAAAAGTCCTCGACTTTTCAGGAACCTTGCGACACCTTAAATAGACCTAAAGGTTACAAAAATTAACTTATTATTGGATGCTGGCACGGTATCAAAGAGCCAGAGCTTTCTTTCACAGATATAGAGGTAGTTAACCCAAACGTTGCAAAAATTAGCCTGATATTTGGTTAATAGGTCATCGCTCATCGTTCATAGCTCATAGATCATCGTTCATAGCCATGAGCCAAGAGCTATGAGCTAGCCTTCGAATTTATGCAACATTAAGGTTAACTCTTATACCTGTGGTTTTAAGGGGCATAAGTTAGGAGACTCTTACTCTGTTTCAATCCTTGTTTTGCTGGAAGTTACTCTTAAACATCGAGTGTAGATCGTAAAATATAATTGACCCATATCCAGTGAGTCGACCTTTGAAGATTCTTTATATCCCACATGGTTCAGATGAAACTACTATATGGCCGAGCCTGGCGCTCTCCCT